>JBARKD010000776.1:0-29653 GCA_049800615.1 Acidobacteriaceae bacterium
GGATGACAATTCTGTCTAGGGGCGGAAATTGTACCCCCAGCGGCTGAAGCCGGTCTTCTATTCAAATTGACGGCGGGGCTGAAGCCCCGCCCCTTCACGCCCTGTTCGCATCACAAACCTACTAAGAGGTTAGACGAACCGGCGAAGACTTAGATTACTTACTTCTGGGACAAGACACTAGAGAGGCCGCTTGGCGTTACTGCGCAATGGCTTCCAGTTCCTGGCCGGGCGGAATCCTGCGCAGCATGAGCGTGGTCCACATGCCGAGCGAAACACCGGTGGCGGTGATTAACCAGGTGAGCATCGGTTTTTGAAACCCGGCCAGAATCGTCCACAAAATGCTGCCGATGACGAAACCGATCACCTGGATTGCGCTCAGGAAACCTACGGCTGTGCCGCGCACCCGGGTAGGAAAGCTCTCGCCCTGATAGGCGTAACCCGCGCCCGACCACGTTCCGTTGGTCGCTTGATAAAGCAGAAAGTAAACCATAACCACCAGCCAGCGTTGCTCGACAAACAGGAAGAGCAGGCTGAGGGGAGCGACCAGTATTCCGGAAACGATGATCACTTCACGCCGGCCCCAGCGTTCTCCCAGCCATCCGCCGAGGATATAAAAGAAGAAGCCAATCCCTCCGCAGGCAAGAAGCAGTGTGCTCGCTGCCTGCCCGCTGAAGTGCTTGTATTGGGTAAGCCAATAAGCAATGTAGAAATTCGTGGGAACACAGCTCGCCCCATAAAAGATCCAGACAATGGACAGCCAGACCAGTTGCCGGCGAATCGGACCCGGTTTGGCGAACAGCTCGCGAATCGTGGGTTGGCCTTCCTCTTCCACCAGGATGTTCTGCTTCTGCAACAGCGTTTCCACGGCTGCCTGGTCACCCTCGCGAACCGCGCGGCGCACGTTCTCCACATGCTCAAAACGTTCGGACTCGCGCACAAAGAAGCGGCCCAGGATCACGGCCACAATCGGCAAAACACCCAGCAAAAAAACGAAGCGCCAACCATATCGGCCAAAAGCAAGGTAGGCGCCGGAAGCAAGAAACACACCCAAAGGCCAACCGCCCTGCACGATCGAATACAGCAAACCACGGTGCTTGGCCGGCGCCTGTTCATTCACGATCGTGATGGAGACGGCCAACTCCGCGTAGGCAAGTCCGGAGGCGAGAGCGCGCACCAAAACCAGCTGCCAGAAGTCCTGAACCAGGTAGGTGAGGCCGGTGAACAATGCGGTGCCCGTCAAACAGAACATCCACACGCGGCGCCGTCCGAGGCGGTCCATGGCATAACCGGCCCAGATGGTGATGCAAAATTGCGCGCCGTAAACGGAAAAGCCCAGAACCCCAAGACCTGCTTCGGAAATGTGCAGGCTCCTGGCGATGTCCGGCAGCGCCAGCACCAGAAGGTTCACGTCATAGGACGCGAGCGCCCAGCCCGCCAGCGCCACCAGGATGAGATATCTCAGGTAATTGCGCGGAAGGGGCTTTTCTGGCTTGAGCGTAGTTGCGATTGCCATGTTTTAGGTTATGCGCTGAATACTGGCGGCAATTTCCTCCGGTTCAAAAACCCGCTTCCAGTCGGGCTTCATGAGAGCCGGCATGCCAAACTCGATTGCTTTGTTGCATGCGTCTGAGAAAACCCCTTCACGCTCCTTGAAGATTACAGATGCGAGCACGTTGATGTGCCCGAGGAGAAAATCGCGCGCTGCCTGTTCGGGACAGCCGCGCTTTACGACTTCATCCATCGCTTCGCGCATCACCGTGAGCAGGGTCGCGCAAACCGTTTCAGAGAGTCCAGGCTCGAGCATCGCCATCTGTTCCAAGGTAACCCGATGGGACCGCATCACCGGCGCCCAAATGACACGCGCGATCTGCTCACCCAGGCTATAGGCGCTGTCGGGACCCTGCATCAGCGCGCAAACGATGTGCTGCTTGGCGGCGATCCCTCCGAAATAATCGCGCTTGGCCTGAAGATCCGTTTCGTCGTTGAACACAGGCGGATGGCAGGGGTGAGTCACGAAATACGACAGATCGTCCCGCTTGGGCAGGTGTCCGGCGAAGGGGGCCGCGGCGTCGAGCGTGATGACCATGCTCCCTGATTGCAGCTTTGCCACAATGGATTCCGCAACAACGCCAATGGCGGTATCGGGCACGGCCAGGATCACAACATCGGCGTCCTTCAGGGCTTCGTCGACCCCAACACACTCCAGGCCGAGGCCGTTCTTTACCAGTTCCTGGCCCGATGGGCTGCGCTCCACATGCCGAACTTCGTACGAGGAACCTTTCAGATTGCCGGCCAGCCGGTAGCCCATCTTTCCCCCCGCGCCAAAGAGCGCGATTCTCGTCGTCATCCGTAAACCTCCTCGTGCAAAGCAATAACTATACTAGCGACGCTGGCCGAAGCAATTCCGCAAGATGGAACAGACCAGGTCAGTCGCCGGAAGCGGTGCCGCGGCTATCACCTTCGGTTTTGCAGTGTATTTACGCTCTTGCTGCAGCTCCCGGCATTCGCGTTTTTGTTTTTTTCCGCCAGGCACATCCCTTGGCCTGTGGCACGATGTTGACAACCAGCAACCCCGTTACTAGAACTTGTCTCGATCTCGCACCGCTATGTGGATTAGCCGGGATCGATAGCGGCAAGCGTGACTTGTACGAGGCTACTGATGAAGTTCAGAGTGTTTCCCCTGTTGCTCGCCATCTGCGCGTTCTGTTTTTTCTCAGCCCATTCAATGCGCGGTCAAAACACAACCGGTAGCATCACCGGAAGGCTCACCGACACGACCGGAGCGGTCATTGCGGGAGCGAAGATCTCGGTGAAGAATTCAGGCACTGGAGAAGTCAGGACGCTGACCACCGGCGGCTCGGGCGACTTCACCGCGACTCTTCTGCTGCCGGGCCGCTACTCCGTCACGGCGGAACATACCGGATTCAAAACCGCAATCCGGAATGACATTACGCTCGAGGTAGATCAAACCGTTCGCGCGGATCTCACGCTCGATGTCGGAAGCGAAACGCAAAAGGTCGAGGTTGCCGGCAGTGCGCTGACCCTCGATACCGACAGTCCCGCTGTGGCGCAAACGATCAACGAGAAACAGGTGAGCGAGCTTCCCCTGAATGGGCGCAGTTTTGTAAGCCTGCTCTTTCTGGAACCAGGAGCGGTTCAAACCGGCGGCGAGCAATCGACCTATCGCTATGCAGCAGGAGATGCGATCAGCATCGGCGGCGGCATCAGCGCCTCGAACGCTTATACCCTCGATGGCACCATGATTACCGATACCGGCTACAGCACGCCCGCCTTCGACATCTCCATCGACGCTGTTCAGGAATTCAAGGAACAGACCAAAAACTACAGCGCTGAGTATGGTTTCGGAGCCAACCAGGTCAACCTTAGTACGAAATCCGGTACCAACACCTTTCACGGAAGTGCTTTCGAGTTCATTCGCAACACGGCCGTAGATGCACGTTCTTATTTCAATCGCCTTCCCCAGCCGGTTGCGCCGCTCAAGCAGAACCAGTTTGGCTATTCCCTGGGCGGCCCGGTCATCCTGCCCAAAATCTACAATGGCCGCAATCGCACTTTCTTCTTTGCAAACTACGAAGGGCAGCGTATCCGTTCCCAGGTTACCGAGACCGGCAACGTCCCGACTTCCGACGAACTCAATGGCGTCTTCCAGATCTCTTCGTTCAACCCCGCACAGGCGGCGACCGGCACCATCATCGATCCCTATACCGGCTTGCCCTTCCCCAAAAATGCGACGGGAGCGTATGTCATTCCGCAAAGCCGCTTCTCCCGCCTGGCCCAGTTAGCCATCGCTCGAGGATTCTTCCCGGCTCCGAATGTTTCCGGCAACAGCGCCTACAACTACACCGGCAATCTGCAAAGCAACGTAGATGAAGATCAGCAGACCTACCGCATCGACCAGATCCTGGGACAGAAGGATTCGGCCTTCTTCCGCGCCACCATATCCGATGTAAACGTTACCGTTCCCGGCGCGCCAACGATGTACACCAACACCGACATTCTTCAGGTGGTCAGGAATTATCAACTGACGGAAACCCACATCTTCACACCGAATCTTCTCAACCAATTGCGTCTCGGCTATCTCGAGTCGCAGGTGTATCGCCAGGGGCCGATCATGCCCGCGGCGGATATCGGGACGCTGGGCTTTCAGAATGTGTTTGGGATGAACAACGCGAATTATCCCGTGATCGCGCTGGCTTCGGGCGTGAGCAGCAGCAATCCGGTGGGCGCGACGCAGGCGCTCACATCCGCCGGCGGCGCAGCCAATCTGCCTACGGGAAGCCTGCAGCCGGCATGGGATTTTTCCGATTCCGTATCCTGGAACCGCGGCAAGCATTCCATCGGTGTCGGATTCGTCTATCACTCGCTTCAGCTCGATCGCCAAAGCACGGTCAATCCCCAGGGTAACTTCACGTTTGATGGAGAACTGACTCACAATCAACTTGCCGATTTTCTCCTGGGCACAGCCATCAAGGCGCAGGATGCGCAGCCGGGGCCGGTTTCCGACGTAGCCGTGGGCAATGTGACTCACCTTGTTTTCCGCGCATGGGCGCCCTATTTTCAGGACGATTGGAAGGTGAGCCGCAGGCTAACCCTGAACCTGGGCTTGCGTTATGAATTCACCGCCGTTCCCTATGAAGAGCAGAACCACCTCGCGTGGTTCAATCCGGTCTCGGGAGGCGGTCTGTTTGTGGCCAACAAGTTCATCGTGCAGAACTACGGCGGGAGCCTCTACACCTTCACTGGCCAGCGAGGACCAGGGCCCGCGCAGAAGTACAATTTTGCCCCTCGCCTGGGCTTTGCCTTCCGTCCCACGGGCGCTGACAGCCTCGTCGTTCGCGGAGGTTACGGCATCTTCTGGGATTCCTTCCAAACCAACGAATTTGTTTCTTCAACAGCCGTGTATCCGTTCGCGCCAACCCAGGTCTACACCTCCGCGACCAGCACCATGGGAACGATTTATAACACCAACGCTCTTTTTCCCGCTCTCACCGTCGGGCCGGTATCGCAGGCCACATTTCTCAACAGCGTGTTGCAGATTGCCGCAACTCGCAAGCTCAATCCTTATGAGCAAGACTGGTCCTTCGGCGTCGAGCGGCAGCTCGGACCGAAAACCATCCTGAATTTGGATTACGTCGGCAATAAGGCCACTCATATCAACATCCGCACGGAATTGAATCAGCCGACACCGTGCAATGCCGCCACGGATTGCAATCCGGACAGCTCCTTCAACCAGAGTGCCGCGGGAAAGCAACTGCGCCGGCCCTATCCGAACCTGGGGTTGATGGTTTATGAGGGCTGGAATGGCTACTCCAATTACAACGCGCTCAACGTGAAAGTGCAGCGCCGCGCCAAGGATGTAACCCTTCTTGCTGCCTATGCCTGGTCAAAGATGATGGACGTAAAGTCCGCTGCGGCAGCCGTGAGTGGAGATGCCTTCGGCGCTTACGGCCCGCAGAACAGCCACTGCCTTCCCTGCGATTACGCCCGCTCCAGTTATGACGTTGGCCAGCGTTTTGTCGCGAGCTTTTTGTACAACCTTCCGTTTGGCCAGGGGCAGTGGATCGGCGGCAACTCCGGCGGTGCGCTGAATGCGTTTATCGGCGGCTGGCAGTTCAACGGAATTGCCACGGTGCAGGGCGGATTTCCTTTCACGGTTACCGCCAACGATCATGGATTTGTGAACGAGGCTTATGCATTGCGGGCGAATCTCGTTCCCGGCGTGTCCGCTTCCGGATTTCACCAGAGGATTGGCCAATGGTTCAACACTGCCGCCTTTACCCAACCGCCCGACGGTTATTTCGGAGATTCCCCGCGCAATGTCCTGCGTTCACCTGGTGTGGCCAATGTCGATCTTTCGTTCTTCAAGAACATTCAACTCGAACGAGTGGGTCTCCAGTTTCGCTTTGAGTCGTTCAACGCCCTCAATCATCCGGAGTTCGGCTTTCCCAATCCCAATGTGAATGCCGGCGCCGGTGTTTACGGGGCCATTACCTCAATCAACACCCATTATCCCCAGAGGCAAAATCAGGCCGCTCTGCGCCTGACCTTCTGAGCAGCAAGTGCCAATCCGCACTCACGGAGCGATTCCAGAATCGTGACGTCGAAGCTGCGCCCGGAAGAGGGGACCAAACACCGCGGCGTGAAGGTAGCGATTGTCAGCGGGCGTTTTTCCAGGGGAAGGCCCGCCTCCTCCTGGCAAAAATGGCTCGGTTGGGCGCGATTCTAATGAGCCCGAACGCCCGATCGGGATGCTCCCGTCCCCCCGTTGGACACCTGCGATTCGCGAAAACGATATAATCCAGAGAACCGTCAGATTCAAGGGCCAAGCGGCGACTTTCTGCGCTGGCATCGGCGATCGAAAGTCTCATGACTGAGCAGGCTTCCAATTTAGAGCAAACGGTAGTCGCCGAGCCGACGAACCCGGCGTGGATCAAGACTGAACTCGCGCGAAACCCACAGCGGCCCTACCCGATGGACTTCATCCAGCGCATCTTTACAGACTTCTCCGAGATCCACGGAGACCGAGCCTTCGGCGATGACCTCGCCATGGCTTGCGGTATGGCGCGCTTCCACGGCGAAGAGGTGATGGCCATCGGCAACCTCAAGGGGCGGGAGGTCAAGGAGAGAATTCGCCGCAACTTCGGCATGCCCAATCCGGAAGGCTACCGGAAGGCCTTGCGTGCCATGAAGATTGCGGAAAAGTTCAACCGTCCGATCTTCACCTTCATTGATCTCACTGGGGCCAATCCGGGGATTGCCGCGGAAGAACGCGGTCAGGCAGAGGCCATCGCCCGCAATCTGCGCGAGATGTCCCGGTTGCGCGTGCCTACCATCGCCACGATCACGGGCGAAGGCGGTTCCGGCGGCGCCCTGGCTCTGGCGGTCGCTGACCGCGTCCTGATGATGGAAAATGCGGTCTATTCCGTCATTGCTCCGGAAGCATGCGGCTCCATCATGTGGCGCGATGCAGGCAAGCGGGCCCACGCCGCCGCTGCCTTAAAAATCACGTCCGAAGATGTAAGCCGTTTGGGTTGCGTCGATGATGTGGTCCCCGAACCCTCCGGCGGGGCCCAGAACGATCCCGCGGCTGCCGCCGCACAACTGGACCAGAGGCTCACCTGGCATCTCAATGAATTAAAGGCCATGACGGGGGAGGACCGAATCGCGCGCCGGCTGGCGAAGTTCCGCGAAATCGCCCGCTTCTATCAGAACGCCTGAATCATTTATCCGGCAGGGGCTTACGCTTGACCCAACTCACCGCCGCCAATCGCGTTCGCGCTTTTGGCCACGTCATTATCGCCGGGTTCTACTTCTACATTGCCCAAAGCATTTCTGTTCATGCCGCCAGTGGGCTCAGCTCCGGTGAGTGGTTTCCTTTTACCGAGCGCTGCATTCTCCTCTTCTTACTGGTCATCGGCTACGCGGCCATGGGCCGAGTCTTCAACCGCCAGCGTGCGCCCGTGGCCGGGATGGGCCTGGTTTTTCGTTCCGGCTGGAAAACCGAGTTCGGCCTTGGCGCCGCACTGGGTTGGGGTATGCTGCTGGCCAGCATCCTGCCCCTGGTTCTCAGCCGTGGCTTGATCGTTACGTTTTGGACCATGCCCCGCCAGTTCGGACTTCTCGTTATCGACCTGCTTGCCCTGGCCGTGGCCGCGCTCGCCGAAGAGGTCGTTTTTCGGGGCTATCCCTTCCAGCGAATGATCGACGCGGTAGGGCCCTTTTTGGCCACCATTCTTTCGTCCCTGGTCTTTGCCGCCGCGCACATGTTCAATCCCGGCGCTAACCGCGCCAGCTTTCTCATTACCGTATTCGGCAGTTGGTTGCTCTCCCTCGCCTATCTGCGCACCCGCGCTTTGTGGGTCGCCTGGGGCTGGCATTTTGCCTGGAACGCAAGTATGGCCGTGCTTTTCGGACTGCCGGTCAGCGGTATTACCCAATTCTCGCCGGTCATCCAGAGCAACACCGTAGGACCTCTTTGGATGACGGGCGGCGATTACGGTCCCGAGGCCAGCGGTGTAACCGCGTTTGTCCTGCTCGCCGGTCTCTTCCTGGTTTACCGGACCACACGCGGATTGGCCTATCAATATACGCAGCCGGTGATTGTGCCAGCGGGAATTCCCGTCGACCTTGACGCGATGAGCAGTGTAGTGGCGCCACATCACGCGACACTTCCTCAATCCCCACCAGCGGGATCAACCCTGGTGCAAATTCAGCCGGTCCCCACCAAGGCCATCCCCGAAGTCCGTCCCGACGTTCTCGAACCGCCCGAATAGTGCCGTCCGCCGGATTCAGGAAGCTATTTGTTCTCCTGAAACCTTATGTGTGTCCCTGCACGAAAGGTGACTTGCAAAATATCCTCAATTGGGAACATCATTGGCGTCATGAGGGAACCGCCATGGTTGGCCTTACGACCAAAAAATCCTTCCTCCCGCACCTCGAAGGCGCCGCACAACGGGCCTCATTTTTCCTGATCGTAACGACCCTTTGCGGTTGCGCGCTGGGAAATGCGCAAGTTTTTGTCGTGCAGCGCGAGCACCTCGGTTCCAAAGACGCCAATCTCACTACCGTCCAGCCGACCAACGTCGTCCTCGAGAGCAAGCCGATTAGCGAGCGGACCAAGCAGCAGCTGGTTCGTACCTTTCAGGCTGACGAAGCCTTCGCGGTCCGGCCCCTTCCGCTGGGCACCAAAGGAATCGTGCTGCACGCCAACGGACCACTCAGTCCCTCGGGAAGTGGCTATGCCGATGAGTTGGAGAAGTACGGCATTTCGGCCAAACCAGGAGATCGCGTCGTCATCACCAGGTTCGAAGTGAGGCCTGACCGCATCATTTTCGAATTTAATAATGGTCCGGAAAAGCACCATCATCTCCTGCAGCACATAGAAGTCGGCGGCATGGGTGGCATGGCCCCGCTGGCACAGGACGATGGACAGGTTCCGGTTGGCGCGCGCATGACTCTGGTCTTCGAAAAATTTGTTCCCGAGATGGAAGCCTACCAGTTGCGTAAGCTGATCGCTCCCATGATCGACTTCTCGCTAAAGAGTCCAGCCGAGGCTTTTGCCGACACGCTACCGCCAAAACTAAAGGGCGCGGTCCTCAATCACGAGGTGCTGGTGGGGATGAACCGGGAGATGGTTTTGAAGGCTGTCGGCCAGCCCGACCAGAAGGTTCGGGAAACGGATGGCCAAACGCCGTTTGAGGAATGGATCTACGGAACCCCACCGCACGAGGTCCAGTTTGTCCGCTTCAATGGCAATCGAGTGATCCGGCTAGAGATTGCCGATATCGGCCAGCCGCCCATCATTCGCGATAAGGATGAGACCGACGGCTACTTTGCCGGACAATTTGTCCACCAGGTTCGTCTAGGCGACGCGCCCCCAGCCCCGTCCAACCAGGAACATGCTCCGACCAAGGCGCCTAGTTTGCGCCAGCCAGGGGAAGACCTTCCGAATGCAGTGGACAAAGACCACCAGATGAAGCCGGTGCAGTATCCCGACGATCAAAAACCCCAGCCTATTCCGCCTCCGCCCGGTTCTGCTCCGGCGTCGCAGCTGGTGAACGTATCGGGTGTGCGCGGGCCAAACTAGCGGTTCGTGTAAAATAAATGGTGAGCAGCGCCTTCTGTTTCGCCCCAATCGATACGAAACCGCGTTGAAAGATGTTCAGGCGGACGTGTGGCACGGAGCCTGTAGAGGAGATAGAGAGTCATGGCCAAAATAGCCAAAACCGCCGATCGTACGAAAGTTATGGACACTTCGAAGGGTACGGACTGTCCCAAATGCAAAAAGGCTACCCGCATCGTAAAACGCGTGAAGGATCGGGAACGTGGGGTTCCCGGAGGTGTTTACATTTCCTGCTCGGCCTGCGATTTCTACGAGAAGCTGTAACCGCCCAGATCCTTCCTCGCGAGTTTCAACGCTAAAAGTCCGGGCGCACCCTCAAGAAAAGTAGTTTAGAACGTGCAGTTTCATTTCTCAGCAGGTAAACCCGTGCGGTAAAATCCCCGTCTAGTTCATTAGCACACCTTTCCAAAAAAGCCTGGCTCCGACGGGAGCCAGGCTTGTATTTTTGCCTCACGGAAACCTGACAAGGATGTGCTAGAGTTCTTTTGCGTTCGCGAAACCTTTCCCCCTACGTTCAATTGCCCCGGTTCCGGGCATTTGCAGCGGCGCGATCTTAACCAGGGGGAATCCCGTGAAATTTTCTCCACTCATGCTACCGGCCCGAGCTTTGCAACGGGTCGCTACCGGAATTTGTCTGGCGGCCAGCCTAGTGGTCTGCGGCAGCGCACTTGCCGCTCCTCACGACGACCAGGCCCTCGAAGAAGCGCTCCACAAAGACCTGCAGGATTACCTGACAACCCGCTCTTCGATTGAACATATCTCCACGCTTTCCATGAGCATCACGTTTCGCGGGAGCAAAGAGGGAATTATCGACGCTGTCGGAACGACACAGTATGGCGGCGGCAAACCGGTCACTCCGGAAAACCTGTTTCAGATCGGCAGCAATACCAAAGTTTTCACCGCTGCGGTCCTTCTCCGCCTGGAGGCTGAAGGCGTGCTCTGCCTGGACGACACGTTGGGTAAATGGCTGCCGCAGTACCCGGCTTGGAGCAAGGTCACCATCCACGAGTTGCTGAACATGACTAGCGGCATCCCGACCTACGACCTGACCCCGGCGTGGAACACGGACTACGAAGACAATCCCTACCGCAAATCCACTCTCGAAGACCTGGTCGCTTACGTTTATCCAACAATCAAAACGCCGGGCGCCAGGTTCGAATATTCAAACACCGGGTACATCCTGGTTCAGATGATCATCGACAAAGCCAGTGGGTCCCACTCCTATAAGGCGGAACTCGACCGCTTGATCGAGGAGGTTCGCCTGCACGATACGTTCTACGAAGCGTATTTCTATCCCAGTTTTGTAAACCGGCGGCTGGTCTCCGGCTACTACGTCAACACCGACGACGACGGTCTTTCTAAATTGCTGGGTACCGACACCAAGAACTACAGCCTGGGATGGACCCAGGCCGCCGGAGGACTGATCAGTAATCCTAGGGACCTGACCCGATGGATACGCGAGCTTTTCGAGGGGGACGTATTACCGCCGCAGCAGAAGAAGGAACTCGAGAGCCTGGTCTCGATTCCGGACGCAATTAAGATCCCCGAAACTTCCGAACAATATCCTCAGGGCTTCGGCTTGGGAGTCTTCCAGATTACCGCTCCGCCCCTGGGACTTTTCTGGTTCTACCAGGGATCCACCATCGGGTACCGTGCGGCGTACGCGTATCTGCCAGATTCGGGGGTAATCATCTGCGTATTCACCAATAGCCAGGCGGCGGCAAAAGTTAGCGAAGTGGACAAGGTACTTGTAGAAACTCTGTTCGAAACGCTCAAGAAGTTCGGCAAGATCTGAGACCCGCCAAGCCAGTCGTGCCCGGCGCTTTCGCCGGCTAACGTAGAGCTGACGGTTCTACCGGACCATTATCCCGGACTCCATCTCGGCAATGATAGATTTTGCCGCAGCTCTGGAGTCCGCCGCCCGGGAAATCGGCCGTCCCACCACCAGGTAATCCGCGCCCGCTGCTATGGCTGCGGCTGGCGTCGCCATCCGTCGTTGATCGCCGGGATCCGACCCCTGCGGCCGGATTCCCGGAGTAACCAGCAGTGATTTTGCGCCGACCTTGCCTCGGAGGCCGGCGACTTCCATGGGGGAACACACCAGCCCCGAAATCCCGTTGGCTATCGCAAGGGAGGCCAGCTTCTCTACTTGCGACGCCGGTGCCGCGCTTACTCCCGTCGCCTCCAGTTGCGCGGCATCCATGCTGGTCAGTACTGTCACCGCCAACAAAGTAGGACCATTGGCGGCCGCATCCGCCGCCGCCGCCAACATCTCGGGTCCACCCGCGGCATGAACCGTCAACATCTGGATCCCGATCCGGCCCGCTCCCCGCACGGCCGAAGCGACCGTGTTTGGAATGTCGTGCAGTTTCAGATCGAGAAATACGGACAATCCACGTCGTTGCAGTTCAGCAACCAGCGAATTACCTTCAGCGATGTAAAGCTCCAGCCCCACTTTGAACCAGGTTACGGTTCCTTCCAATTGATCGACCAGGGCAAGTGCCGCCCTGGCATCGGGAAAATCCAGTGCAACGATCAATCGATTCGGACCGCGCTCGCGATCGGGAACGGACTCGCGAGGCGCAGCAGGATCGGGGCCCGAAACGGGCTCGGTCATCTTTGGAATTGTGCCGGCCAGCTTAGTTCTGCAATTTGCTTTGGACTCAGCGCTGGATCGACAAGATCAATCCGGACCGGCGCAAGGCCGCGGAATCCGAGCAGCTTTGCTGCGGCGTACGAAAGATCCACAACCCGGGACTCCGGCACAGGGCCGCGATCATTGACCCGGACCAGAACCGACCGATGGTTGCGCAAATTCGTCACCAGTACGGTAGCTCCCAAAGGGAGGCTCCGATGCGCACAGGTCATGGAATTCATGTTGAAAAGTTCGCCACTTGCGGTCGCCTGACCCTGGAAAGCGCTCCCATACCAGGAGGCTCGTCCGAACTGGCGCCAGTGGTGATGAGCGGTGGTGGCTACTACGGTTGTTGCTTTGAACTGTTGGGGTGAATCGGGTGAAGCGAGTGTCGAACCGGGGCCGATGCAGAGGGCGGAAAGTACAGCGCCGGCGAGGAGTGCGGGACCTAGGGAAGTATGAGAATGGGTTGCGATAGCTGGCATTGTTCTCCTATCAATATTCTATGGAGTTCTTCAGTCTAAGTGAAAATTTATCAATTACTTATAAGCTGTTTTTCCTCCGTGTTCGGGGTTCTCTACGCTTCTATTAGACGGGATGCTCGCCGCAGCCGTTGTCAAAAATCAGTCCCGGTTCTCACCAAAGTTACGACCGAGGTACCCAAAATGACCCGACCGGGCCATAAACTTACATCAGGCTTCGAATTCCTGTTCGAGACAAAACCTTTGCAAGTCAGAGACTTGTCGTAAAATGTGCACCAAAAACATTGCACTTACAATCGCCGGTTTCGATCCTGGTTCGGGGGCCGGCATTAGCGCCGACCTGAAGACGTTTGCCGCCCATCACATCTACGGGGTGGCCTGCATCTCGGCCCTCACCGTGCAGTCAACCTTGGGAGTGCAATCCGTCGAGACCTTATCGCCGAGCCTGGTTCGCCAGACCCTGCAGTGTCTCGCCGCAGACGTAATTCTATCAGGGATAAAAATTGGAATGCTGGGCTGCGGAGAGATTGTCGCCGAAGTTTCCAATTTTCTGGCCGAGCCATCGGCCAAAGTCCCCCGCGGAAGGATTGTGCTCGATCCGGTGTTGCGTTCAAGTTCAGGTACGTCTTTGATCGATGCAAATGGCATTTCTCTCATGCGAAACCAACTCCTGCAACGAGTCGGCTGGATCACACCCAACATTCAGGAATTGGCCGTTCTTGTAGAGGGAGACGAACCTGTTCCGGCTGCCGCGTCTCGACTCAGGGATATGGCTGCCAGACTGGGGAACGACGAGCTGAATGTTGTGGTAACCGGCGGCAATCTCGATCAGCCGAACGATTTTCTTCTTACCTCCTCCGGAGAGCAGAGCTGGTTCAGGGGAAGAAAAGTGGTTACCAGCTCGACCCACGGGACGGGCTGCGCTTTCTCGAGCGCGCTGCTCTGCGGGCTCCTTCTCGGGAGCAGCTCAGTCAAAGCGGTTGAGTCCGCAAAGGAATATGTAACGCGGGCACTGGAAACGGCATATCCGGTGGGACAAGGAAAAGGCCCGATAAACCATCTGTTTCCTTGCGAACCTAAAAGTTTTACTTGACCAAATGCAATTTGCCGATTGGCATTTGTTGTTGACCATTAGGGCGGAGGAGTCGAGTCAATCTTGTAGCTGAGGCGAATGCCCGGAACCGTCATTCCAGCCAGAGCGGCGGGTACCTGCTGTTTGCCGCGTCGCAGCTCTCAGCGACCAAACCGTTATTTCAGGACCCAGCCCGCTTTGCGCAAACTGGATTTGTGCTTCAGCTTCGGCAAAGCCGGTTGGCGATTGGCATTTGAAATCCCGCCAAACCAAAACGAAAACCCCGCCAGGCGGCGGGGTTCGTGAATTGCAAAGCGAAGAGGGCGGCTAGCGTTGTGCGAGCTCAATCTCCAACCTCGTGTTCTTGGCGAAGGTCACCTCGTGTCCCCGCGCGATCCAGGTATCGAAGACTACCTTGCCTACTTCATAGTAGGCAAAGCCGGACATCAGGCCGGCATTGGCCGATGCGGTCCCGATGATCCGGGTCATGAGATCAAGACCGTTTCCTGTCATAGCCTCCTTGATCAGCCCGGCGCCGGTGCTATCCGAAACCGCAGCCAGCGAACCCAGGGTAATCGGCGCCAGGAAGCGGCTGGATCCGCCTGCCTTCATCTGGCCTTCCTCGTCAATTTGCACCCGATCGCTGCGCACGCTTTCTGCAGCGATCACCCGGCCATGCACCACCCGCTCATCACCCTCGGGCAGCTCAGCCTTGCGAAAGGTCAGCCGCAGACTGCCATTGTGCCCAAACATTCCGGCCGGTTTCGCCTCGACGACGGTCCCGATCAGGTGCGTGCCTTCCGGCAAGAGAAGCTTTCCATGGTTGACCGCCTGGGTGTCATCGATTGCCTGATCCGTGGAGATGGTATCGGATTGATTTTCGAACAGGGGCTGAACCAACACGGCTTCGACCGGCATGCCCGGGGTCGCCGTTGCGGAATCCACAGGATCCACAAGCCGGGCTTCCAGGTCGCCCGTCAGCTTCAGCTCATTCAGGTCTGCCGCCGGAATCGGGGCCGGGGTAGCTTGTCCCGCCAGTTCCAGAGGCTGCTTCAATTCCACATCATATTGGGTTCCCGCCCAGAGCTCCTGGGGGTGCAGAGGAATCTGCGCATACAGGGCTTGCTTTGCCGTGTCCATCTTGTGCGGCTGGCTGAAGGCGGATGCCGTCTCCCGCTTCGTCCAGCGGAAAGCTGCAGCGATTCGTTGTCCCAGGGAACGGCGAGGCGCTTCCTCGGGGGCTGACATGCGTACTACCTTAGCGGTGCGTTCGGTGCTATCCGACTGGATGTCGAAATGCCGTCCATCCGGGGTTTCCAACGTACTAAAGCTAACGTCCGCGTTCTTCAGCGGGGTGAGATCTCCGTTGAACATAGCCGCAGTCCGTACCTGGCGGCTTACCGAGTGCTTAGAGGTGATGGTGCCGTAGACTTTCGAATCAGCGGGTACGGCAACGTGGTCGATGAGGTACACAGGCTCCGTCAGGTGTCCCTGGATTTGCGTGCCAACCTTCATGGGATAACTCTTGTCGAGTTCCACCCGCAGGGGAACTCCCGCCGGGATCCGCTCCGCAAGCTGCGGGGCCAGGTCCTGAGCAAAGCCGGCACCCGTAGAGGTGGCGACTGTAGCGGCGAATAGTGCTGTGAGAGCTATCTTCATGACGATGTCCCTTCCGGCTTCCGTGCGGGCAGGTTGTGCAACGCATTTTGCTTGACGACACCAAACCATGTCTTGCTGTACCGTGACTTGGGGGAGGGCGGAAATGCGGCTGACTTCCGAAGGAGTGCTTGGAACCTGGCTGGCGGGGAACCGCGAACTTCGGCTACCGGACACTCTTTCTTTACCGATTTCTACTTGCCAAGAGTAGGCTGTCCAAGCGCGGGAGTATATCACTCTTTGGTCGTAAAAATGTCCTAGAAAAAAATGACCGTAAGGTAACTAAGAAGCGACACTTTTGGATTTCGGCACGTCTCCCTCTATGACGAGGAAACGGCGAATGTAGCGAAGGGGTTCATCCTGGGCCGCCATCTCACGCAGATGATACATCCAGACATCTGCCTTCAAGGTCCGCCGGGTGAAGGGCTTGCGGGTGACCGTCACAATCCGGCCATCCTTATCCCGCCGGGTGTAAGTGGCTGTGGGAACCATAAAGCTTATTTGGGAACCTTGTTTCCAAAAGGCTCGAGCAAACTCATGAGCGAAAAGGAGAGCATAGTAGCGTCGGCCCTGGCACAAAACTTCCACCGATTCCTCAAAGCTTTTCCACGTCGGATCGATCGCAACCTGAAACCACTTGCGGAATGGGAAACCGTTGGCGCGTGCCTGACGTATCACGATGCGCAGCAGTTCCTGCCTGGTCATAGCCTTTCCTTGGTTCCCCCGGGTACGTTAAGGGAGGTTCACGTGCTGTTGGGAGCCCAAACGGTCGTAGCTTGTAACAAATTTATGCGCCATCCGTCCTGTTGATTACTACTGCGGAATGAAGTGTACCCAAAAAATACGTCGGCTCATCCGCGCAACCGCGTCGCTGCCCACCGTCCGAGTGCTCAAGAGTAATCTCCGTAACCTCGGGCCCAGCTTGCCGACACTTCGCAAGCGACTTTTAATCATGAGCTTAACTGCTTTAAGCGCTCTTTCTTTCACGCCTGGGTATGCTTCGGTAAGTACCCCATCTGAAGTAGATACCAATCCCCTCAATCTGGATCCACAGGTTCGGGAGGCTTTTCAACGGTTCTACATCCTGGACTACGATGGTGCTATCTCGCGTTTTGAGAAGATTCAGGCCCGAAACCCTCAGAATCCTCTGGCCACCGATTATGTGCTCGACGCGGTCATCTTCCGCGAACTCTGGCGCCTCGATCTGCTCGACACCACCTTTTATGCTCACGACGGCTTCCTCAGTGGCAAGCATGTCGTGCACGCCGACCCGGCGGTAGCTGAGAGAGTTAACTCTTTGTTTTCCAGGGCCATAGGGCTTTCCGAGCAGGAGTTGGCCAAAGATTCGGAGGACGTGGACGCGCTATTTGCACGGGGTTGGGCGCGGAGCTTGCATGCCGTATACATTGGAATGGTCGATCGTAGCTTTGGGTCGGCGCTCCGCGTAGCCTTGCAAGCTCGGAGTGATAACGAAAAAGCCCTGAAGCTGGACCCGAAATACATCGACGCCAAGCTGGTGATCGGGGTCCATCAGTATGTGGCCGGCAGCTTGCCTTTCGCCTTTAAAATCATCGCCGGAATGGCTGGCATCGGCGGATCTAAGTCCAAGGGTCTAGACGACTTACGCGATGCAGGCGCGCGAGGTGTGATTACTTCTGTAGAAGCCCGGACCGCGCTTGGGCTGTTCCTGCGCCGAGAAGCTAAATATGAGGACGCCGTCACCGTTACCCGCACTTTGACTGAGGAATATCCGCGGGATTTCCTTTTCCGGCTGGAATTGGCCAACCTGACCAAAGATGCCGGCCGTGGTCCGGAAGCAATCACCCAATACCGGCAGGTGCTGGCGCTGGCAAACAAACCCGGATACTTCCCGTCGGCCCACCTTGAACTTGCCTGGTTTGGGTTGGCCGATACGCTGCAGGGCCAGAGAAACTACACCGAAGCCGCCGCCGCCTATAACCAGGCGGTCAACCAGCCAACTATCAGCGCGGACCTCAAGAGTCGCTGCGAACTCAACTCCGGCAAAATGTACGACCTTCTGAATCAAAGAGATATGGCGATGAAGCAGTACCAGGTGGTGCTCCTGCAGGACGGCAGCTCGGCCCAGGCGGATTTCGCTCGGAAATACTTGAAATCCCCATTCACGGTGCGTTAGCGTTTGAAATAGGTGGAGGTGTCAAATGGCCTCTTATTGTGCCGCCTGCGGAGCATCGCTTCCTGATGGCGCCCGCTTCTGTTCTTCCTGTGGCAAAGCAGTAGCCCCGGACCCGATGGCTTATGCCGCATCGGCTCGTGGACCCCTGACGCGGCCTCGTATTGGCAGGAAAGTCGCCGGCATTTGCCAGGGCCTGGCTAATCAGTATGGTTGGGACATCACACTGACCCGGGTGATCGCAGTATTGCTGGTGGTTTTTACATTTCCCGTAGGCTTGCTGGCATATGCTCTGTTCTGGCTGATCATGCCTGAGGAACCGATGATTGCTCCAGTGACAACCAGCCTCAATACAGTCACTTAACGCAGATCTTGAAAGTCCGTCCTTTGCTCTCGGAGGAAACGATTGAGCATTTATGTTTCCTCCGGCGCCCGCATCTTTTATCACTCCGTGGGTGCCGGACCGGATCTTGTCCTGCTTCATCCCACACCCGTCCATCATGGTTTCTGGATACCAGTTGCTCTTGCACTAAGCGACAGCTACCGCGTGATCCTTCCTGATTTGCGTGGCCACGGCCAGTCCGAGTCGGGCGAGGGCCCAATTACTGTTGCCCGGCTGGCCGAAGATATTGAGCGGCTGCTTGACGCGGCCGGAATTCAGGCCGCGCTTTTTGCCGGATGCTCGATTGGAAGTTACACATTGTACGAGCTTTGGAGGAGGATCCCGCAGCGGATGCGGGGTCTCGCGTTCTGCTGTGGTAAGCCCCAGCCTGATACTGCCGCTAATCGCTCTAAACGCGCGGAGAATATTGAAAATATTAGAGTTGGAGGAACGGCAGGCTTCTTCGACAACATGACGGAGACCTTGGTCGGGCCCACCTCCCGTGCGCAAAATCCGGAGCGGTCACTGGAACTGCGCGCGATGATGGACTCCATGACGTCTCAGGCGGTTGTCGCCATACAGCAAGGCTTGGCGGAGCGTCCGGACTCAACCCCCACCATTGCCACCATTACGGTTCCCGTCTTTGCCTTGGCCGGCGGCGAGGATGGGGCAAGCACCCCGCAGGAGATGGCGGTGATCCATGAGCTGCTTCCTCAGAGCAGCTGGCAGGTCCTGCCGCACGCCGGACACTATGCGCCTTACGAACAACCGGAGCCAGTGGCGGGTCTGCTTCGCGAATTCTTCCGCGATTTGGAAAATCGATAGATCCCCGATACGCTGAACTGCAAATCAACGACTCCATTCACACGAGGCTTCTCCCTTTTGAAATACCAGCCCGAACTCTCCCACCGTCCCTTCCACTTTCCCAAAGGCAAGCCGGTATTGCATTGCGAGAGCGTTTCTTTGGTTTCGCTGGCGAAGAAATACGGTACCCCCCTATACGTCTATTCCGGTGGCCAGATCCTGGATCGGTATCGCCTTTTCGCAAATGCCTTTGGCGATCGCGATCACCTCATTTGCTATTCCGTAAAGGCCAATTCCAATCTCTCTGTTCTTAAACTTCTTGCCAGTCAGGGATCTGGATTCGACATCGTTTCCGGAGGGGAGCTGCAACGCATCCTGGCCGCGGATAAGCGCGCTGTTGGGCGAACTGTCTTTTCCGGGGTGGGCAAGACGGGGGAGGAGATCGACCTGGCTCTTGCCGCCGGCATTCTGATTTTCAATGTCGAAAGTGAATCGGAGGTAGAGTTGCTCGCCCGGCGGGCGCAGGACCGACGCGTTCGGGCGAGGGTTGCCTTGCGGGTGAACCCGGACGTCTTTGCCGAGACCCATCCTTATATATCCACCGGCCTGAGGGAGCATAAATTCGGCATCGACATCAAGGCAGCCCGGCCGGTCTACCAGGAGGTAAGGAGGTCGCGTTTCCTGGACCCGGTGGGGGTCAGCGTCCACATTGGCTCCCAGATTCAGAATGCCACCCCTTTCGGTTCAGCGCTCGAGGCCGTCGCGGGCCTCATTCGCGAGCTGGAGTCCGACGGCATCCGGATCAACTTCGTGGACGCCGGGGGTGGTCTCGGTGTCGATTACCAGGGATCCGCCTTCGATCCTTCCCGGGAGGTCGAGAGATACGCCGCCGCCCTGGCCGGCGCCCTTTCCGGGCTGGAGGTTCGCTTACTGCTCGAGCCCGGCCGTTTCCTCGTTGCCCAGGCTGGGGCGCTGCTTGCCCGAGTCCTCAATGTGAAACGCAATGGGAGCAAAACTTTTGTGATTACCGATGCTGGAATGAATGACCTGATTCGACCAGCGCTTTATCAGGCTCACCACGAGATTGTTCCAGTAGTAAGGAACCCGCGGGCCGAAAAGGCGGTGGTCGACATCGTCGGTCCAGTTTGCGAAACGGGTGATTTCTTCGCCCGGGACCGCGAAATCGCAGAGGTCAAGGAGGGGGATCTGGTCGCGGTCCTCGATGCCGGCGCCTATGGCATGTCGCTGAGCTCGAATTACAACTCGCGGCTCCGCCCCGCCGAGATTCTGGTACAAGGCAAGAAAGCTCACCTGGTTCGGCGAAGGGAAACTATACGGGACCTCATCGGGCCGGAGAAGATCTAAACCGGACATCTGGCACTGCCCGGAGAAAGTTACCATCCCGGACGCCGAGAGCCCGCGGTCAGGATCAAGCTCAGGTTCAAGCTTAGGATCAAGGGCGGAAACGGAATGGAGGACGGTTTGCTCGATGAGGGGGTGGAGCGGAACCAGGTGTCCCTGACAACCCCAAAAACCAGAAAGCCCGGGCATGTGCCCGGGCCTCGGTATTTCCGGCAGTCGTAATCTACTGCGAAATGGAGTGAATGGAAGCCAGGGTATTTTCTGCCGGCTCAGACGACTGCGCCCGCGTGGTATATCCCTCTTGCTGCGTGGAAGCACCGGGGGCGGCATAATTGACGGCCTTATCCGCAGTCTGCTTGGGACCAAGTCCCAGGCTGATCAGGGCTCGACTGTCCGGCGTCAGCTTGGTCTGCCAGCCGTGGTCGGATTGGTACTGGCGCATGGCGCCCTGGGTCGTCGCATCCCATTGTCCACTGGGTGCGCCTGTCAGATATTTTTGGTGAATCAACGCAGTCTGAATTTCGCTTGCCCGATCGGAGTCGATGGTCCGTTGACCATGAACCCGGCTCACCCTCTTGCCCTTTTTAGACGAGGCTACCCGGGCGTGCCCGGAGGTAGGCGGGCGATGAGTTCGGCTGCCGAAAGCTGGAGTAATAGCCAGAGTGCACAGCAGTAGCAAGGCCTGGCTTGCTCGGAAAGAGCGCATCTTTACCTCGAGTAGGGGGATTTCTTGCTTCTCGACACACTAAAGAAGAACGGGCAAGATTGCAAACGAAACAGCCCCGGGGCAGGATTTTTCCTGCCGCCGGTAACTGTTACCAAGCAAAATGTACAACTTTTACTCTTTTGGCCGACTCTTCCCATTACTTCGGGGTGAGAGTTGTTTAATCTGGCCGTACTAAAAGTGCTACGGAAGCGTACCTCCAAGGTAGGTGCCGCCGGCGGTTGGATTGCGCGAATCCACCACGCGGAAGCCCACATCCTGGCCCGTTTTCAACCCCGAAACCAGGGACTGGAACTGATCCAAGCCAGTGACCGGCTGCCGGTTGATTTCCGTGATCACCAGGCCAGGCGCCAGTCCGGACTCATCCGCAAAGGAACCAGGTTTTACCTGTGTCACGAGGACGCCGTGAATGCCCTTGCTCGCCAGAGCATTCGGCACCGCTTCTACCGTAACGCCCAGCTTGCCTTCGGCCGCGTTCGGCGCGCTTTCCGGTCCGTTCTCCCCGTTCTGGGATGCAGGTTGCGCCGCGTAGAGTTTTGCCCGGTCGGCGATGGTCAGGCTAGCCGACATCTCCTGGCCGCCCCGGAGGTAACCGAGCTTAACTACAGAGCCCGGCTTGCGGGCGGCGATATCCGTCACCAGCGCATCGCCGTCTTTCACGCTTTTGCCGTCCACGGTGGTGATGATGTCACCGGCCTTCATGCCCGCCTGGTCGGCAGGACCTTTGGGCACAATGAGATTAACCAGAACTCCGCTCTTGAAACCGTAAACGCGTTGCACCGCCGGGTTCAGGTTGGCCTGGAACTGCACGCCAATGGAACCGCGGATAACCTTGTGCTCCGGTCCTATCAGATCGTTGTAGACACCGATGACCGTATTCGAGGGCATGGCAAAGCCGATCCCCTCATACCCGGCGGACTGGGTCAGGATCGCCGTGTTCACGCCGATGACCTGATCCGCCATGTTGACCAGGGGGCCGCCGGAGTTACCCGGGTTGATCGCGGCGTCGGTCTGAATGAAGTGCTGAAATTGGCCGGCTGCTGAATGATCCACGGTGCGGTTTTTGGCAGAGACGATACCCGCCGTGACCGTTTGTGTCAGAGCAAACGGGCTGCCGATCGCGATGACCCAATCGCCTACCTGGTTTGAATCGGAGTTGCCCAGCTTGACCGTCGGCAGCGATTCGGTGGTGGTAATCTTTATCACCGCCAGATCGGTGTCCTTGTCCACGCCCACTACTTTTGCCGGACGTCCTTGAAAAGCTTCGGGGTCAGTCGAAAGCTTCACGAAAATCTTGTCGGCCTTTTCGACCACATGGTTGTTGGTGATGATGTAGCCCTTCGGGTCCACGATGAAGCCGGAACCCAAAGACTCCCGCTTCTGCTCGCCCTGGTCGGGCATTCCGCCCTGTCCGCCAAAAAAGCGATTGAAGAAATCCTGGAAATTCTGATCCGGACCCTGACCCTGGCCCTGTTGGTCCTGGTCGTCATCGTCGCCCCCACCGCCACCCCCCGGCGGCACCGTCGGCGCCGCGTGAGGACTCCGCCGCTTCGAGTGTGATTCTTCCTGGGGAATCGTCTCAGTATTGATATTCACCACTGCGGGCCCGACGTCCTTGGCAATCTGGGTGAAGGTCGTTGATAGCGTGACCGGATTGGGGATTTTCAGTGGGGTGGCGTCGGAGCTATCCATCTGGGCTTCATTGCCACGGACACCATGCACCGCAACAGACCCGATCAAAATGCCGGCCGACAGCGTGGCAAGAATCATAAAGGTAAAGGCGAGACGGCTTGCACGGAGCCGTTCGAGCAGGGTTTTCATCAGGGTCTAACCTCGTCGGTTGGGAAGCATACAAGGGCTGGCGGCTCTACAGGGTGCGGAAATACGCGCTCATACCCGGAGCGCGGCGCAAGTCGCTATTGGCCTCTTTGCATGAAACGCTGTAGCTTGCTTGCCAATTCACTCGCGAACCTTGTTTCCGCATCTGTCTAACAGAATGGCACCACTGTGTGCTCACACTAGTATAGCCAAAAGGCAGTCATCGGACCGAAACGTGTTGCAGGCTTCGCTGCCGCACACTGTATTTGACGCGCTATCCGGCCCAACAGTTACATAGGCGCCCGTTCCCTCGAGCGGGCAAGCTTCGCGCAGCAATTTAGCGATGTATATATAAAGGATAGAGGCGGTTGAAGTTATCTTTGTAACGTTACGTCCGGCCGGGCTCCGGACTGTCCTTTGGAGTGGGCCTCATAAACCACTCGCCCATCCACGACGGTCTTCAACACGGATACTTTCAAAATTTCCGGCGGCGCAATCCTTGTAATGTCGCGATCCAAAACAATGAAGTCGGCGACTTCTCCGGGTACCAGCTTACCTTTGAAGCCCTCAGAGAATTCCGCGTAGGCGGAGCCCTGGGTATACGCGTAGAGCACCTGTCCGAGGCTGAGCTTATCTTCCGGGAAGTAGCTCCTGGTTCCAGCTTCATTCGTGCGCGTCACCCCGGCATAGATACCCCGAAACGGAGAGATCGGTTCCACCGGGTAATCCGTCCCAAAAGCCAAGGGCACCCCGGCATCCAGGAATGCCTTCCACGCGTAGGCCGTCCGAGCCCGTTTCGTTCCCAGCCGAGCCTCCGCCCAATTCATATCCGTAAGCAGGTGGCTGGGTTGCATCGATGCGATGACGCCGAACTCCTTATAGCGCGGAATGTCTTTCGGCTCGACCACCTGGGAGTGTTCAATGCGATTGCGAGCCTCCGCCGAAGTCCCGGTGAAAGCGTTTAGAGCCATGTCTACCGCCCGGTCGCCGATGGCATGGAACCCGATCTGAAAGCCGGCGGCCGACCGCTCTTTGGTCATCGCATCGAGCTTGTTCTGGTCGTAGCGCGGCAGGCCGCTGTTCCCCGGATCATCAGAATAGGGGAGCAGCAAGGCCGCGGTCCGCGATCCCAGGGAACCGTCCATGAACCCCTTCAACATACCGGTGCGGAGCCGACGATCGTCTCGCGGCTGTGCGGCTCGGTGTGCAATGAGCGCCGGCAGCGAATCATCAAACCTCAGCCATTCTGTGATGCGCACCGGCAACTGGCCCTCTCGTTCCAGTTGCTGATAAACCAGGAAGTCTTCCCACGCAGAGTTGTCCTGGACAGAGGTGACTCCGTTGGCCGCCGCTTCATTCAGGGCGATCAGGAGCGCGCGTCTGCGGAGTTCGGGCGAAGGGGGCGGAATTTTCTGCTGAATCAAGTTAACCGCCGGGCTTTCGCGCACAATTCCGGTCAGCTCGCCTTGGGAGTCGCGGTCGAATTGACTGCCGGGTGGGTTGTGGGTGGACTTTGTGATTCCCGCCTTCCCCAGGGCGGCTGAGTCGGCGACGGCGATGTGACGGTCGACGCGCAGAAACAATGCCGGATGCCCTTGAGTCACTGCATCGAGATCCTGTCGTGTTGGCAGTTTCTCGCCGGGCCAAAGGGTATGGTCCCAGCCGTCGCCCAACAGCCACTGCCCGGGCTCCGCCCGATCGGCGGCAGACTTCACCCTTCTCAACATTTCCGCCAGTGAAGTGCATCCCGTCAGATCGACACTCAGCCTGTTTTGTCCGGCGTCGGCCAAGTGCACATGGGCATCATTAATGCCCGGCATGACGAACGCCCCCTTCAGATCGAAGAGTTTGGTCGCCGCACCTTTCCGGCGCAAAACATCGGCATCGCTCCCGACAGCCAGGATTTGATGCTCGCCAATCGCGATTGCGGTCGCCCGTTGTCCTATGTCGTTTGGCAAACCCGCACCGGTAAAGATATTTCCGTCGAAATAAATCGCAACTGCGGAAGAGGGAGGGGAATTGGTCGATCCCGCCATACCAAGGCAGCAAAGACCCAGGCCGAGAAACAAGCCGAGGGTCCCGCGGCGGTAACGACGGATTGGAGGCTCCATCCAGCGAGTGGCGCCAGGCAGGCGCCGCAGCAGTTGAGACTTGTTCGGGATCAGCGGTAAAAGGGAACGGCTCATGATTCGCCCGCGGCCGGCGCAGTTTGTGACACGTCTTCCAGCGCCATGAGAAGCAGGAGCAGGATTCTCTTTAGCGCAAGCTCGCGGCCGGTGGCGTCGTACCACTCCCCTCGAGTATGGATCCCTCCCCCGTCGCCTCCAGCGCCGATGCTCAGCGCCGGAATTCCCAGCGACAACGGGATGTTGGCATCGGTTGACGCTACGCGGATTTCGGTCCGGATCCCCAGATGCCGGTCCACTGCCTCCAGAGCCTCCAGCAATGGCGAGTTGTCGGCCAGTCGTCCCGCCGGACGATCGCCGATGCATTCGATCAGGAACCGCAAGCCGCCGGCTCCCGAAGACTTTGCCCCGCCCGGCCGCCCCTCCGCGAACAGAACCGCGTCTTCGACAGCGCGATGTAGTTCTGTTTCCAGTCTCACCAACTGTTCTGGTTCAAGGCTGCGCAAATCAAAACGAGCCATGGCAGATTCCGGAATGGAATTTACGGAGCTGCCCCCGTCGATGGTGCCTACGTTCAGCGTGGTCCGCGGCGACGCGGGCAAAGGCAGTTCGCTCAGCGCCGCAATCGCCCTGCTCAGCACCACGATCGGATTGGGAGTTCCGGCATCGGTCCAGGAATGTCCGCCCGGCCCTTTCACTGTGACCAGGTAGCGGCGGCTTCCCAGACCCTGGGTAACTGCGACTTCGCATCCAGCGCCGTCCAGGACAATATTGGCGCCAATCCTGTCCCTCCAGGCAGAAGGCCCGTAGAGATAACGCATGCCGCGTAGATTCCCTTCGCCTTCTTCGCCTACATTGCCGGCAATCAGCAAATCGCAGGGTAACGCGATTCCGGAATTCCTCAGGGCGGCCGCTATGGCCAGAATGCCGGCCACGCCCGCTCCATTGTCACAGGCTCCCGGCGCCTCCAGGCGATTGTGGTCCACCAATGGCGAAATAGGAGTGTCGAGTGGAAACACCGTATCGATGTGGGCGGATAACATGACGCAGGGGCGGAATTGCTCAGTCCTGCGCTCGGAACCCCCGCGATAACAACCCAGCACATTGCCGACCGCGTCGATCTCCACCCCGTCCAGTTTCAAGTCGCGGAAGCGCTGGGCCAACCACTCGGCGCGCTGGCCTTCCCCAAATGGGGGAGCCGCAATTGAGACCAACTCCCGCTGCCACTGCATCAGCCGCCGTTCCTGCAAATGGAACCACTGGAAAGCCGCATGAATCCGTGGCAACGAAGCTAGTTGGCCGATGCGCGAAAAGGCTGACGCGGTGGGGGGCATTCCGATTTTCAGAGTAGCACCCTCGTTGCCCGTCAAGACTCCGGGTATTCCACACGGATCAGGAACAATCCCCTGGCTGGCGCTGTCGGCCCAGCCCGCGCGCGGCATCGCGAAGCAAGAATCGATTGAACCTCCTCCTGATTGATATTTCCCCGTCCCACTTCCAGAAACGTCCCCACGAGATTGCGCACCATATGGTGGAGGAACCCGTTTCCTCGTACGCGATAGATAAGGAGGTCGGCTTCCTGCGACCATTGAGAGGCGTAGAGATGGCGCTTGTTACTTTGCGCATCCGAATCGTCGGTGTGGGCCGCGAAGGAAGTAAAATCGTGCTCTCCGAGAACCCCGGCGGCTGCCTGCTGCATAGGGTCCAGGTTCAACGGAGCATGATAGGCGTAGACGTAGCGAGCCTGCCAGGGCGGACAGATTTCCCCCTGATAAATCCTGTATTCGTAGGTTTTTGCCAGAGCGCTGTGCCGGGCATGAAAATCGGCTCCGACCCGGTTCGCGCTCAGCACCCGGATGGATGGGGGCAGCGTCCGATTGAGGGCTCGGGCAAGATTCGCTTCCGGAATGGGGGCCATCAAGGCGAAGGATGCGACCTGGCCCAGCGCGTGAACACCGGCATCGGTGCGTCCGGACCCCTGGGGCAGAACATCTTCGCCGGTGATCCGGAATAGCGCATCGCGCAGTACACCCTGCACCGTTACCCGATCCGGTTGCACCTGCCATCCATAGAATTCGCTACCGTCATAAGCCAACAACAGCTTCCACATCGAGAGTCCTATCGCCATGACATGTGGGCAGAGAATATCGCAACGGCACTGGGATATACTCGCCCAAGACCGGGGAAGTCCAAATTCAGGGAACGAGCCCCAAGGAACGAATCTTGGACCGGGAACGTATCGGATTAGGGTCCGAAAAAGCTCCTGGTTTTCACCGCGGAGTGAAAACTAGAGTCATATGACGATCCTGCCGCATCTGGCAAACTAGCTCAAAAATATTTAAACAGAATGGCGAGGGCCAAAAACCCAAGCCCCCGAGATTTTGACCTCACGATGAAAAATTCAGAATCCCGTCGCGTTTTTTTAGGCCTTCACAAGCTCTTCGCACGCTGCGATGGAAGGCGGGGCCTCTACACGCTGCACAGTTCCGTGGTGATGATTTCGCTGCTGGCCACTTCTGTCCCGCTACCTGCCGCGGCCCAGGAAGCGCCCGCCGCGCAGCAACCGCTGACGACGCCACAGCCGTCCGCCGCCCAACAGGTAGGGCCGACTGTTTCGCCGGCTCCAGGCCTTCCGCCGACACCGCAGCCGAATTATACCCAGCCGCTCTTCATGCGGCCGAGCACCAGGGACTTCAGCAAGTCGAATTGGGAATTTCCCAACTTTCTCAAGACCTGGGAACCAACCTCCGTGGACGCTCCGGTGACCAACAACTCGCAACGCCTGGATTCCCTGGTCCACAACGAAAAGATTTACCTGAGCCTGGCCGACGCCATCGTGCTTGGCCTCGAAAACAATTACGACATCGCTATCCAGCGATATAACCTCGACATTGCAGACACCGAACTGTTACGGGCGCGTGCCGGCTCCAGTCTTCTCGGTGTCAGCGCCGGTGTGGTTGAAGGCACGCTCGGAGGCGGCGGCAGCAGTTCCAACTCGCTCAGTTCCGGTGGCGGTCCGGGCGGCACCTCCACAGCCACCGGCGGTGCCGGCACTGGCACCGGAGGACTCAGTGTGTCCACTAACGGACTGGGCGCTACACCTGAGGCCATGGACCCGGTCCTAACAGGAACCCTCCAACTGGAGCGCACGACCACACCCGAAGCGACGCCCTTTGCCAGCGGCACTCCGACTCTGAATCAAAACACCAACATCTACAATTTTGCCTATAACCAGGGTTTCATCACGGGCACGGCGCTTCAGGTCGGTTTCAACAACAGTCGCACTACGACCGATAACATCTTTAATGCTTACAGTCCGCTATTGCAGTCCAATTTCAAGGCGACTTTGACCCAGCACCTGCTGAATGGTTTTGGTCCGGGAATCAATGGCCGCTTCATCCTCGAGGCGAAAAACAACCGGCGTATCACGGATTCCGCGTTTCGTTTGCAGATTCTCTACACTATCAACCAGATCGAGAATATTTACTGGACCCTGGTGGGCGACTACGAGGATGTGCAGGCGAAGCAGCGCGCGCTGGAACAATCCACTCGTCTCGCCTCCGACAATCGCAAGCAGTTGCAGATCGGCACCCTGGCTCCGCTGGATGTTCTCAACGCGGACAACCAGGTTTCCAGCGACACGCAAGCGCTAATCACTTCCCAGACCGCGCTTGAGTACAACCAGCTGATCATGAAGCAGGCGATCAGCCGCAACCTGAGCGATCCTGTGCTTTCGGCGGCCCCGGTCATTCCTACGGACCGGGTCTCGCTACTCGAAATGCCCGAAGAACGGACCCAGGTCGAGGACCTGGTGCGGCAGGCCTACGCCAATCGTCCGGAAATTGAGCAGCAAATTCTCAATCTGCGCAATGATGAGATCACCGTAAAAGCGCTCAAGAATAATCTCTTGCCGACCGTCGACGTGTATGCATTCTATTCGGGGGCTGCTCTGGGCGGCTCGAAGAGTCCTTATTGCTCCGCGGAGTTTTTTGGCCCGGCCTTCTGCGACGTCCCCACCGTCGGCTATGGCACGGTCTTCACCAACCTTTTCAACAGCACCGGCCCCGACAAGGGAGCCGGCGTCAACGTTTCCGTTTCGTTGCGCAATCGTACCGCGCAGTCACTGCAGGCCCGTGCGACGCTCGAATACCGCCAGGCCGAGATGCGGCTGCAGCAGCTCTACATTCAGGTCCGCATCCAGGTCATCAACGGCCAATACGCACTGACCAACGACCGCGCTGCCGTCCAGGCGGCCCTTGCTGCCCGGGAGTACAACTATCAGTCCTACCAATCCGAAGTGAAAAAGCTAAGGTTGGGCGCGTCCACCACAGCCAACGTTTTGCAGCAGGAACGGAATCTGGCTACTGCGGAAAATAACGTGATCTCTACGGAAGCTACCTATGGCAAGGATCGCGCCTCGCTGGAGCAGCTTCTGGCCGAGACCCTGGATCAGTATGGAATTCAGCTCTCCGATGCGGTCAGCGGTTCGGTAACGAAACAGCCGGTCATTCCCGGACTTGCGCCGGCCAAGGCTGAGCCGGAAGCAGCCGTGCCCGGCCAGCAGGAGCAGCTCCACCATACGGAGCAGATGCCCCCGTTACCGGTCATGCCGCAGCAGCCCAAGCTTTCTCCAGAGGAGGAGCGGAACCTTCCGGCAAACCCGCCGGCGGGAAACCCCCAGCAACCGCCACAATAGCGGTTGCCATAGGAGGTTTGTGATGCGAACAGGGCGTGAAGGGGCGGGGCTTCAGCCCCGCCGTCAATTTGAAGAGAAGACCGGCTTCAGCCGCTGAGGGT
>JBARKD010000777.1:0-7793 GCA_049800615.1 Acidobacteriaceae bacterium
TGACAGGAAATCCGGGTTCGCTTCGGTCGAGATGACAATTCATTTGCTTTACTAACGTCTTCTCTGCGACAGGCCACTAGGGCAATCGTCCTAGAAAGAGTGCGAAGTGCATCAGTCCTCAGCCGGTGGCGATACACTAAGACCCCGAGACCTCATACGAAAGCCAACACATGAAGAAACTGATTCTTTGCCTGGCGGCTCTTCTGTGCAGCCTGGCCTCCAGCACGGCCGCCTACGCTGCAAGTAACCCCAAGGTCCTCGCGTTTTACGCAGTAAATGTCGAGGCCGATCATAGCCGATTCGCCCAGGACGCGATCAGCTTTTTTACCGCTCATGGGCAGCAGGATCACTACACCTTCGTTCCGACCACCAATTGGGACGAATTGAACGATGCCAATCTCGCAGGCTGCGCGGTGGTCCTCTGGCTCAACGACGAACCCCACACTCCCCAGCAGGAACAGGCCTTTCAGAGATACATGACCCACGGAGGAGCGTGGCTGGGCTTCCACGCCGTCGGCTATACGGAAAAGAAGACAGACTGGCCCTGGTATCAATCGTTCCTGGGCGGCATTTGGGATAACAACAGTTGGCCGCCTATCCCCGCGGACTTGGCGGTGAACGATCCTGACCATCCGGTCACTCGAGGAATTCCGTCCTCGTTCGAATCGCCCGCCAATGAGTGGTATTCCTGGGACCCCAACCCCGCCTTCAACAAGAACGTCAAAGTCCTGGTCACCCTGGCGCCGTCGAACTACCCGATCGGTCTCAAAGATGTGCTCACCTCCGGCACGATTCCCGTTGTGTGGACCAATACGCAGTACAAAATGCTTTACATCAACATGGGCCACGGCGACAAAATCTTTACCAGCCCGGTGCAAAATCGTCTCATTGAAAATGCTCTGCTCTGGCTGTTGCGCAAACAGTAGGCGGTACTCGAAGACCAGGCTCACTCGTAAGCAGCAAGATCGGCCTGTGTGATATTCTGAAAATCATGCACTCCAGGTCCATTCAATCCAGGTCCAGGAATAACGTCTCGTGTTGTTGCGGTTGTCGCAGCCGACGATTGTTTCTGGCGTGAGGAGATTGCAGAGCTAACAACCGCTTACATCATCAGACTCCTTGAATGACCCACCGCCAGAAGATGTTCTGACCGGTGGGTTTTTCTTTTTTCGTCAAAGGAGCCGAAAGGCACTAACGCCAAATCTATTGGCAGGAGAACATTGATATGCCCCTTAGGATTAACGACACAGCTCCCGACTTTACGGCAGAGACAACGCAAGGCGCCATTCGCTTTCACGAGTGGATTGGCGATGGTTGGGCCATCCTGTTCTCCCATCCCAAAGATTTCACCCCGGTCTGCACTACGGAATTGGGCAGTGTAGCAAGCCTGCACGGTGAGTTCGCCAAGCGAAATACCAAAGTGATCGGCTTGAGCGTGGACCCGGTCAGCAATCACGCCAAATGGGCCATCGACATCGAAGAGGTTGGCGGCTATAAAGTGAACTACCCGATGATTGGGGATCCCGAGCTGAAAATCGCCAAGCTCTACGATATGCTGCCGGGCGATGCCGGCGATAGCTCCGAGGGCCGGACGGCGGCCAACAATGCGACGGTGCGCACCGTATTCATCGTCGGGCCCGATAAAAAGATCAAACTGCACCTCAGCTATCCGATGACCACAGGACGCAATTTCCCCGAGTTGGTGCGGGTCATTGACTCCCTGCAGTTGACGGCACAGCACAAAGTTGCCACCCCGGCGGACTGGAAGCAGGGCGAAGATGTAATTATTCTGCCGTCGGTCTCCGACGAAGAAGCAAAACAAAAATACGCGGACGGCTGGAAGCAGGTGAAACCCTACCTGCGACTCGTGCCTCAGCCGAAATAGATTGACTGCTCAGAGTCGAGCACATTCCTTGCACAGCCGGTAACCGCAGGTTCCGGTGCGTCGCTCGTGGTCAGGAATGGCGGAACCTGGAGGGCAGGCGTCATCGTTATGATGAACGCGATCTCTGGGCGGTTTCTTCCCTTCATTGATGGAGTGAAATGCGGGAACTTTCGCCATAACCCTTACCCCGTCCGGCAGGCAAAGTGCTATCTGTAACTTATGAACGATTACTGGTGAAACAAGCCTTTTGAAAATTCGATGACGGTTCTGTTCATTGCCGGGATAAGCCGGGATAAGCCGGGATAAGCAGGAAAAGCGGCGCGGATCGGGCATCCGGGCCGCAAGGCCCCGAGGCAAAGATTAGCCGCTATAATCAAGCCCCATGAGAGTCGCTGCGTACGTTCGGGCCTCTGCTACCCTGGCCCTCGCGCTTGCCATACCGCCGGTCTGCACACGAGGCGAGACGCCGGCTGCACAAAGCTCAGCCGTGCTCGCTCCCATCCACGCGCTGTTTGCAGGCATGGCTCACCGCAATCCTGACACCATCAAGGCCGCAGCCTTGCCCGGTACAGTTTTTGTCCTGATGCGTGATGGCAAGCCGGAACAGATGACCGTCGAAACTTTCGCGGAGCACGTTGCGCGGCCCAGCCACGTCCGCATCGAAGAACGTATTCACGACCCTCTCATACGGGTCTATCGCGACCTGGCCGTGGTGTGGGCCTCCTTCGAGTTTTTCGCCGACGGCAAGCCTGACCATTGCGGCACCGATCTCTTCAACCTGGTCCACACAGACGGTAAGTGGCTGATCGCCGGCGTCGCGGATACCGGCAGTAAGGATTGCACGCCGAAGTAGTTTCCCCCAAGGTGGCTCCGTGAAGTTTGCTCTGCCCGCGTGCATTTTCCTTCTCGCTCTTACCCTCCAGGCGCAGTCCGGAACCTATGCATCTTCAGCGGAGTATCAGGCAATGCTCCAGGAATTGCATGCGGCTGCGCCCTCGCCCATTTTTCTGGCCACCGGTGTGAGGCCGGTTGCCGAAACCAATCTCAAGGTCAAGGTGAAGCAAACGCGAACGGGCGTCCAGCTCGAGACATCCTCGCTAAAAATCACCATAGACCGCACCGCGGCTACCGTCGCCATGGTGAACCTGCAGACCCGGAGTTCCTGGGTTTTAAATTTTGCCGCCGCCGGCTCGCCGATCGCCATGAACCTGGCACGCCGGCAAAACACCTGGAGCCTCATCTTTCACGATGCTGACGGAGACAGCACCGTTACCCTCGAGCTTCTCCACCCGGACATCGCGCGAATCTCCGTTGCGCGTCCCGCGCCGCTCGTCCTGCATATCGCCGGAGCCGATCCCTGCTTTGGGCTGGGCGAGCGCTTTTACCAGGCCGCTCTTTCCGGTACGCGTTTTGATGTTCGTCCTGCCGACCATTCGGGCGAGCCTGGTCACAATTGGAGCTACGTGGCCATCCCCCTGGTGTACACACCCACCGGTCTGGGCCTCTATGCCGACACCGTGTTTGATACAAATTTCCAATTCAACGATGCCGGCTCCGCCTTCGACTTGCGGGTTGCCAACACGCCCGTGACCTTGTATTTCCTTTCCGGCCCCGATCCCAAATCCATCCTGGAGCAATACACCGGGCTCACCGGGCGTCCGGAAACCCCACCCCTTTGGACGTTTGGTCCCTGGATCAATGCGTTGCAGGGTAAGGACGCCGTTCTCGAGATGGCGCAGAGAATCCGCAGCGAAAAAATCCCCGCCAGCGCGCTCTGGGTTTTCGATGAGCTCGACGAACCCAATAACCTGGGCTGGCCCTTCTGGTATTCCAGCTACTATGGCGACCCGCGGGCCTTTAACGACACCCTGCACGACCTGGGATACAGGGTTCTCGGGTACGTACATCCCTACCTGCGGGAGCGCATGCTCCCCTACCCAACGCCGAGTCCGGCCTATCAGAAAGGAGTCGCCGAGAAACTGCTGGTCACCGGCACGGATGGCCTTCCCCACGGACCGGAGTTCGAGCCGGTGAGAACGGGCAATCTTGACTTCACCAATCCCCTCGCTGTGGAGTGGTGGGAAACCATGCTTACCCATGCCGTCCGCGATCAGCGCTGGGATGGTTGGATGGAAGACTTCGGCGAATATGTCTCGGACGGCGACAGGCTGGCAGCCGGAGACGGCACTCGTCTCTCGGAAGTGTATCCGTTGTTGTATCACAAGATCACGACCCGCATCGTGCACGCAATAGACCCGGGGGTGGTTTCGTTTTCCCGCTCCGGCTTCACCGGCACACAGCAGTGGAGCCCCATGCTGTGGGGCGGCGACCAGCAGCATAACTGGCTGCGCGACCTCGGATTGCCGTCGGTTGTCACTGCCGGCATCACGGCGGGGATGTCGGGCTATTCCACGTGGGGACCGGACATCCTGAGCGACGGGTTTGATCGCGAATTATGGATAAGGTGGGCTGAGTTTGGAGCCCTCAGTCCGGTGATGCGCGATCACGTCTGGTCGAAGCCGCAATTTTCGGTGAACCTGTGGCACGACCCCGGCACTATTGCCCTTTTCCGAAAGTATGCGATGCTACACAGCTCTTTGCTGCCTTATTTCGCCACGTATGCCGCCGAGGCGCACCGCACGGGTGTGCCGATACTGCGACACCTGCTTCTGCAATATCCCAAGGACCCTCGCAGCGCCACGGCGGAATATGAATACCTGCTGGGCGAGAGCATCCTGGTGGCCCCGGTGATCGAGCAGGGAGCCGTCAACCGCAAACTGTATCTTCCTGGTGGTGAATGGATGGATTACTGGAGCGGGCAACGCTACACAGGCGGCGCCGATATAACCGTTCCCGCGCCTCTGGAGCAGATTCCCATCCTGATCCGCGCGGGCGCGATCCTGCCTTTCAAACCGGAAACAGAAACTGCGACCTTCCGCTGGGGAGATCCGGACTTGTTGCAGGGATCCCTGGTATGGAAGGCTTATCCCGGCAACGCCGGAGCCGGCTCGACCTTCAGGTTGCCGGACGGTACCAGCGCAACCCTCGAAACCACCTTATCGGACCTGACGATTTCCGGCACGTCGCCCACGGTTCGCTCCTATGAAATCGTAACTTCTATGGATACGCAGCCCAAGGAGGTGCAACTCAATCATCAGGTTCTGCAAAGCTGGAACTACGATGCCGCTGCTCATCAGCTTCACGTCAGTTTTAACCGCGCAGACTTCAACCTGGCCATTGCACGCTGACGCTGCGCGGACGGGTGCGCTACTCTGGTAGACAAGTGCACAGCGAGGTCCGCCATGCCTTCCACGACTGAGACTCCCGTTGCCGGGCCTACCTGCCGGCTCGTTCGCGCCGGCCAACCGTTTCAGGGCAAACAGGGACTCATGTATGCCCCGGCCATCTCGGCGGAAGCGGTAGGCTCCCGGGCCATCCACATGCAGTTGCTCACCATTCCGCCCGGCGGCCGCGCCAAGGCGCACAAACACGAGTCTCATGAGAGCGCCATCTACCTGCTCAGCGGCATCGGCGCCATGTGGTACGGCCAGCAATTGGAGCATCACGTCCAACTCCAGCCCGGCGACTTCCTCTACATCCCGGCTGACATGCCTCATCTGCCCTACAACCCAGGCGCAACCGAGGATGCCGTCGCCGTGATTGCCCGAACCGACCCCAACGAGCAGGAAAGCGTCGTGCTCCTGCCCGATCTCGATGGCATTCACCCCTGATGTCCCGCTTGAGGCATTGCCTTTGAATACTGTTGAGACTTAAGCGCCACTTGACGCGTCATTCCAGCAGGTGCAATCTTGCCGGCAGAGTATTGCGGCCGGCGATGGTTGGTTCGACTCATTTCTCGTGACCTGAGGTGCCCCTGCCTCAGCGAGAATGCAGCCGGCGGAGGCTCTGTATGAGTACCTCGTGCTGTCGGCGTCTGGCGGTCATGGCTGGCTGCCTATCCTTTTTCCTCCCTATATTTGGACTCGACCTGCCAAGCGGGAATTCCCCGGCGCAGACCGCCGATGTCCGGCCCTACTCCGCGGCTACCTATCCCCAGATCGTGCGCATCCGGTATGCGGAAGGCGATGTGCGCGTGTCGCGCGGTAAACGGGGCGAAAAATGGGAGAGCGCCATTACCGGCTTGCCACTTCAAACCGGCTTCAATCTGGTGACCGGAGAAGGGCGCGCCGAAATCGAATTCGAGGACGCCTCCACCCTGTACCTCGCGGAAAACTCCGCCCTGGTCTTCGACGACCTCCACACCACGGCCGGCGTTCCCCACAGCGAAATCGGGCTCCTCTCCGGCACCGTCACCTTGAACATGAACGAGAGTATCGCCGGCGAATCCTTCGATCTTGCTACGCCTACCCATCACATCTATGTCTCGTACCCCAACGGTCTATACGAGCGAATTACCAGCTATCTTGACGGCATGGTCGTCACCCCTTTGCTTGCCACCCGCCCGCAGGCCCATCTCAGCAAGACAACTTACAGCGTGTTTGGCAAGGCAACGGAACCTGACGATACCGGGGAATTTGCGGCATGGGACACCTGGGTGGCCGGCCGTGTAGCTGATCGATCCGCCTCTATGACCGCGGTGATGAAGGCGTCCGGACTGACTTCACCCCTTCCGGGCTTAGCCGATATGGATGGGCAGGGAAGCTTCTTTCCCTGCGCACCCTATGGAACCTGTTGGGTTCCGGACAGCCTCCCCGGCGGCGAGCGGACAGACGCTCCGCGAGTGGATTTCGCCCAGGCCGTTCCGCAATCAGCCGTTCCCGAGACAGCCGTTGCGCAAACTGCCGTTACGGCGCCTCAGGCGGGAGGGCCGGCCTCGCGCGTGGCCGCCGGTTCGGCCGTGCCCGTTCCCCGAGACACCTTGTTCCCATGCCCCCCCGGTGGAGTGAACTACGTCCGCGCGAAGGGCTCGCTAACCGGGCGCCCAGGAGCCCTCTCTTCCAACATCGCCGCCATGCCCTACGACTGGTCCGTTTGTCATGCCGGGACCTGGGTCTACTGGCATCATCGCTATGCCTGGGTGGCAGGCGAACGCAGACATCATCATTGCCCGGTCAACTGGGTGAAAAGCGGCCGCCACCTGGCCTTTGTCCCCCTTCACCCTAAAGACGTGGCCGGCAAAGCCCCTTTGAACCGCGAGCACGGCGTTTTCCAGCTCAGCGGAAAGCACAGTGCCTCCATGCAGCTGGCTCGGCTCGATCCCGGGCGCGACGTCAAAGCTCTCAGTCAAGCACCGAAAGAATTTAGCAAGGTGCCCGCACCTCGTTTAGCTCGCGCGGACAATCCGCAGGTTGAGGCCCACCATATGCCTTTAATGGCCATCGCCGGGAAAGATGCGGCCACCAGGCTTAGCTTCGATCGCAAGTCACAAAGCTTCACCCTCGCCAAAAACGGTCCGCAAATTGTGAGGAGCAGCGCGGAGCGCGCGGCGATCACCAGCCGGCTCGGCAATGTGCAGGCGCGTACCGGGAGTGTCGACGCCCACGGCAACTACAGCCTTCACAGCGGAGGCAGCTTCGCCAGTGGTGGTCGCGCAGGCGGGGGAAACTCCGGGGCAGGCGGCTTCCATGGCGGCAGCTCCGGCGGGGGAGGTTCCCACGGCGGTGGCTTCTCTGGGGGCGGCGGAGGTTCTCACGGAGGTGGCGGAGGCGGAGGAGGTGGTGGAGGTGGTGGAGGTGGTGGAGGTGGTGGAGGTGGTGGAGGCGGCCATCGCTAACCGGAATCTTTGCCGACAAATCGGATAACAGTTCCTAAATCCTGTTTAAGCTAAGACAAAACAAATTGAGGAACAGGGAACTGACTTGAACTTGTCTCATATATGGGTCTGCGGGTTCTGGTTGGACCCTGGGCCCCGCTTCGAGGGCGGGTCTCATGCGCGGCCTCTCCGAAA
>JBARKD010000778.1:0-6295 GCA_049800615.1 Acidobacteriaceae bacterium
GGGAATAAGTTCCCGGGATCAGACTGCTGAAACGGTATTCGCCGTCTCTGTTTGTCTTTGCCTGTTCTTGCACGTTGGTGGAGGTGTTTGTGGCTTCAACTGCCGCCCCCGAAACAGCGGCGGTCGAAGCGTCGCTCACGTAGCCGACGAGTGCTCCTGTGACCGCTGTCTGGGCATGCAACGGACCGATCCCGATTACCAAGAGGAGCATCATGAAGCCGAGAAGGCGTTGTATGGCGAGTTTCATCCTGGTCTCCTTCAATAGTTCTCCAGACCTTCAACTCAGAAAAGTATGTCGAGATCTGCGAGGCGACGCCGGTGCGTGACATCGATGGCGACAATTGGTAGCTCAAGCAGCCGATACAGCGCGACAAAACTCTTGTGACAGTCGGGAACCCTAACACCCGGCTCAAAGGGGTGTCAAGACAATAGTGTTGACAGTTCTGTTTACGCAGAGCGCATCCCTTGAGCGATGTCTCAGAGAAAACAGTGCGGGGTCTCCTCGAGAACCGGAAGACATCGCCGACACAGTTGTTGACGAGACAGTTGGCAGTACATAAAATGTGCGCGTGGTTTCGCACTCAAATCGGGAGTGCGTGCTTTGCCAGCTTCACAGGCGTAACCCTCCTTATTGACAGAATCGACAGACCGGGATCGAAACGCCAAACCTGGAGAACCTAGTGGCGATTTGTAGAAGGGATTTCATTGTTGGGTCATTGATGGGGTCACTCGCGGGAACGATGCGAGGGTCGGGGTTGATGAATCTTGCCACCCCTGACATCCCTTCAGCCGCCGTTTCCATTCGCAGGTCGAATGCCGGCTGGGAGATGACGAACGGAGCTATCCATGTCGAATTAACCCGCTCGCTCGAAACCGTGCAGCTCAAATCGTTACGCTGCGGAGAAGGCTCGGAATGGGCCATGCCAGGGTCGCCTCTGGTTGCGTTTCCAGCTCGGGACAGCAATCCATACCGGTTTACCGACGACAGCGTCGATGACTCGCCACGGAACGGCAAGCAACTCACGCTGCGTTTTCGGTCGGAATCTGGCGGCCTCCTTTCTCTTTCTCTGAAGCTGTACCCGACAGGAGCCGTCATAGAGCTGGCTACAAAGATCCAAAACCTTGGGCGGAAGGATTTGCTGCTGGACGCGCATATCGACCCGCTTTTTCTCACCCTGCAAAGTCCGCGCACGGGCTTAACGCCTTATTCTTCGGTGACCGGTCAACACGGATTTCACAAGGCCGGTGACCTGTCCGGCGCTCGGGAGTTTCACGACTGGGTAGTACTTGAAAACAACGTATCGAGTGAGTCCGTGCTCGTCGGCGGCGAACCAGGCCTTGGTGTCCTGGGATGGAAAGCCACCGTTAACCCTTCTTCTGCCGGCACCGTAGTGCGTGCAGGAACCATCCTGGTAAAAGAGACCAACAACGCCGTTACCCCGGTTTTCGAGCTTGCAGCCGGTCGTGCGGTCGAAACACCGCTTGTCTTCCTGGCAATGGCCAAGGGAGATAGCGACAACGTTGGGAACGAAGCATTTCGATACTTGAAACGGTACGTCTTTCTCGCGCCTTTACCAAACGCACCTCAGGTGGGCTACAACATATGGCTTACCGAAAAGGACAGCGAAGGACCCATTCTCCGCGAGCTCGATTTGGCTCAGCGGGTGGGTTTCGATCTGTTTTACCACGATGCTACGTGGAACGAGGGGTCGTCGGTCATTCCGGGTATGAATGATTGGACCAAAGGACTCGGCGATTATCGCGAGGATAAGGACAAATTCCCGCACGGCCTCAGGACTCTCTCGGATACGGTCCACTCCCGGGGTATGATGTTCGGGCTCTGGGTTGATCCCGTGAATGTGGATGCAACACTCGCCGAATCGGGGAAGATAGCGGCCGGTTGGATTGCCGCCATCGACGGAAAACCGTTGGGCTCCCACCATCCTTCACTCTCTCCGACTCGACAACTCTGCCTGGGCAATCCAGAGGTTGTTGGCTGGATCAAACAACAATTAGGCGATCTGATCGAGAGGTACAACCTGGATTGGGTGAAATGGGACCCATCATCGACCGTCAGCTACCAGTGCAATCGCACCGACCACGGCCACGGCCGAACCGATGGCGCCTATGCGGCCTACCGAGGGCGGATGGAAGTCTTCGATTACCTGCTAACTCGATTCCCGAAGCTCTCCGGGTTTGAGTGCGATCCCGCTCTACGTTATTCGCGAAGTAACCCTGGCCCTCAGGATCTGCTACCCGGTGGATACACGAACGAATTCATTGCTGGTCCGATGGTCAGCCCCAACGTTTGGGGATCCCTTGCCACTGCGGGAAAGGGTGACGCCAGGGCGAGCAATCTGACCGGCCGTTGGTATAGCGCTTCGGCCCTGGACTATGATTTGCGCAAGCACTTCACTCACGGCGTCATCTTCGGCAATGTGAACGGCATGGCCGCGCAGTTTCTTTCCGCTGCCCCGCCCGGCTACCTGGAAGCTTTCGAACGCAATCTTCTGTATTTCAAGCAATATCGTCATCTTCTCTTCGAGGATATTTATCACCCGAAGCTCGACGCCTCCGGATGGAGCGGCGTTCAATATGTAAAGGAGGATTGCACGGAATCGGTCATCTTCATTTTTCGCGATAAGTCCGAAGTCGCAGACACAATCATTCAACCGCGCGGTTTGGACCTGAAGGCGAGATACCGGGTTACAAGCTTGAACGAACGCCCAGGCCGCGAGCAAGAACTATCGGGAGAAGCCCTGACGCGAGGTATTTCTGTGCATCTCCCCAACCAGTGGCTTGCGAGCGGCGATGGCGCACTGGATGGTGAATTCGCCGATCAACAGCGATACGGGTCTGACGTTCTGCTCCTGCAACGCATTGGCTGAGGACTCCAATATGTTTCGAATCGCATGCATTCTCATCCTTCTTGTCCCACTTGAGGGATCAAATAGAACATTCGATCTTGCCCAGGATTTTTCATTTCGAGATAACCTCAACAGCATCTGGCAATATGGCTACTCCGCCACGAACTCACTCGACCCTGCTGACTTTCGACTCGACCAGTATTCTGATCCGACGAGTCCCATCGGCTTCTGGCATCCCAGCATCAGCAGCGGCCCTGGGCCCGGCTGGTATCCCTATGTCGCATACAACAGCAGCAAGCAAACGCAGGTCGGTTCAAAGGGCTGGGCTGTGCGCCCTGGTGAGGTTGCCATGGAAGCCAGTAACGCGGGACAGTATAGTCTGGTTCGTTTCGTAGCGCCGAAGGCGGGGACATACAAGATAAAAGCCCAGTTCGAGGGGATTCATTTTGGATTGTCCTCAACGGACGTGCATGTCCTGCACAACGGTGTTTCGCTCTTTGATGCATACATCGATGGCTACGGAGGTGACCCAGCCTTCCACGCTGTGCAGGGCGCCAACCCCACCGCGGAGTATTCAGGCTCGGCAAAACTCGCAGCAAAAGACACTGTTACTTTTGCAATTGGCGTTGGCCGGAACAAGACAAACTACTCTGACACAACCGGTCTCTTTGCCCAGGTGGTCTTGCTTTCCAGCAAATGACCTCGATAAAGCATCGGAGGACGCCTGGTGATTAAGCCTTAGACGGAACTAGTGTGGTGAGTTATTAATTCGTTCCACAAATTTGTCATCCCGAAGCGAAGCCGAGGGACCTGCAGTTTGCCCTTATGGGAGCCCAACCCAACCAAGCCGCAAGCCTCCCCTTTGTCATCCCGAGCGAAGCCGAGGGATCTGCAGTTTGCCCTTATGGGAGCCAAACCCAAGCCACGCCACAAGCCTCCCCTTTGTCATCCCGAGCGCAGCCGAGGGATCTGCAGTTTTGCCCTTATGGCAGCTAACCCCAACCCAAGCCACATGCCTCCCCTTTGTCATCCCGAGCGAAGCGGAGGGATCTGCAGTTTTGCCCTTATGGGAGCCAAATCCAACCCAAGCCACATGCCTCCCCTTTGTCATCCCGAGAGCCTGTGACTTTTGGGCGTGAAGGGGCGGGGTTTCAGCCCCGCCGTCAAGTTGAATAGAAGACCGGCTTCAGCCGCTGAGGGTACAATTTGCGCCCGGGTAGTGGAGGGACCTGCTGTTTCAGCCCGATCCCTCATCCGCTACATAGGTAGTATAGGCTGCAAACCTCTAACTCATGACACTAGCGAACTCTTTTGTAAATAACAATCGTCGCGCCCGGCTGCGCGGGAATTTCCAGATGAATCCCCTTTTGCATCAGGTCTTTCCCAGAGACCGTGGTTGGCGATCCTGTATCCAGGTTGGTCACCTCGTAGTTCGCGGCCGCATCCAGTCCTCGTAAACGAAGGTCCTTTGCCCCGTCGACGTTTTGTTCGCGGCGGAAAGCTTGAACCATCCCATCCTCTTCTTCAGGGCGGTTGAACTGCCAGGCAGACCATTCGAAAGCAGCGCTATGCTCGTTGCCTGCGTCCGCGGGGCAATCGATGTTTGCGCTGCAGGGCAGTAAAGGATAGTAGTCGCCGTAATAGAACGGCCGCACCCGCTTGAGCAACTCCACCTGGGTCCGGAGCCAGTCAAAAGGGAAGTCGGCTGGTATGAAGCTGCCAACCTGATCTTTGGTGCCGGCTGCGTTGAAAAGCGCGAATGACAACCCGGGAGCGAATCCACTGCGGAAATGATAGTTATTGCGCGCTTGCATCTGCAGCGCGGTTCCGTAGTGCGGCCGCCAGTAGGAGAGGCCTTGCGTGGCAAGTTGGTTTCCTATCGGATCCGCATCCGGGGAGATTGGATAGTCTGCGCGGGTAAGATCCACAGCGCGTGTTATCGACTCCAGGTCCCCCCGCTGCACAATATCCAGGATCAACTGCGGATGCCGGCGCCGTAATTCATCCCAAAACTCCAGCAAGCCCTCCACATAGCGTATCTGCGTGATTCCCTGGCGATCGCCCGCTTCACCCTGCGCCCAAAAAGGGGCCAGGGCGAAGTTGCAATCCTGCCGATAAATATCGATGCCTTCCCGGGTAATGAAGTCCGACATGGAGTCAATCATGTATCGCCTGGCCGCTGGATTGCCGAAATTGAAAAGCCGAAACTTGACGAAAGGCCTGGCATCATTGCCTTCGAAGTTGGTTCCTTCCTCGCCAATGAACCAATCGGGGTGCTCGATGGTGAGCGGTGTTCCCACCACCGCGCGTTCGGGTTCGAACCACAGCAGAAATTTCATGCCCTTCGCGTGTACCGCATCGCTAATCGGCCTTAGGCCAGCTGGATGAGGAATCTTATTGACCCTCCAGTCGCCCGCATATAAAAACCAGTCCTCCCTGCCGAATACCTGAAATTCCTCCACCTTGCGGTCCACGCCATACCACCCGGCATCCAGCCAGAAATTCTCGAACCCGATGTTTTCCTTCGTGATCTGATCAAGAAGCCGCAGGCTGGTGGCATCTTTCATTCCACCCCAGCCCCCGTGAGAAATGGGCAGCACGACCGGCTTTCCGTCGTAGTGGGGTGCGTGGAATTCCAGAATATGCCTGCGTAAAACGTTATGAGCGTCCATCGCATCGCCTGTCCATGGTAGAAGCAGGATCTGCGGAGTTCGTATCTCCTCACCCGGATGCAGCGAGAGATGCGTTTTTTCCATGCCCGCTCTAACCGCTATCGCCGTTTCACTTGGACGGGACATCGAGATAGCCCACTGGCCCGGCCATCCGATGGCCCCGATCATCCCGCTCCCGTCCATCTGGATGTCAAAGAACGGTATAGCGGCGGCTGTCTTGCCGCCGCCTTCATTCGTCAGGCGAAGCTTGTCGAGTTGATTCAATTTCTGTTTCTGCAACGCGTACGTGTCCATGCCCCCGCATCCTTTGGAATACAGGACGACCGGAATGCCATTTCCAGTCAGGGGAATTGAGATATCGAGCGGTTGCACATCCTCAAGAATCGGTGAATCCAGCCTGCCGTCATTCCTGAAGTATTCCGTCCACTCCACAACCCGGGAGCCTGTGTAACTTACGGCTGTGAGACGGACCTGCAGGCCTGTTTTCGGATCGCTCCAGAGGAGTGTATATTCCCTGCGTCCGCGGTCCAGTTCCCGGGTGGCCGTTTTCTCCGGCCAACGCTTCAGCAATGCCTGGGATGACTCTCTTCCATAGACGAAAGAGAAGGGCAACGACGCTTTGGAGTTCAACAGATGTTCCTGGAGCCATGGACTGCTCTCTCCAGCAGGGTTGACCGTTTGCGCCATCGCCGGTTGCACGAGGAGCCAGAGAACGGCCACGGCAACCCACTTTGCAGGTCGCGTGTAGATCCGTGT
>JBARKD010000779.1:0-9255 GCA_049800615.1 Acidobacteriaceae bacterium
CAGTCGCTCCACTTCGCTTCGCTCCGGTCGGGACGACAATTCTGTGAGCGTTGAAAGGTTGGCTTTTCCAGGAAGCGCCGCCCGATTGTTCTCATGGCAAGGCCGATGGCGGATCGAACAAACCGCACTTCTCACGCAGACTCTTTCAGCCCCGCCGAGAAATCTGCGCACCCTTTCGACGAGACGACGATCTTACCAAAGAGAACTCCGCTTCTACTTTGAACGGAGGTTGATCTGACGATGCAGCCAGGATCGCTTATCCTCTGCGCCAGGAGTACTCTGTCTGGCAAAGGATGAAGCGCATACTGCCCGCGATCGGGGGCCTGACAACCGGACAGGAGGATGATGCCGTGAGCAACAAGATCAAAGTTCTCGCTGTGGATGACCATCCCTTGCTGCGGGAGGGCATTGCGGCTGTGCTGATGGGAGAGGATGATATTGTCCTGGCTGCGGAAGCCTGCAGCGGGGAAGAGGCAGTGCTTAAATTTCGCAGCCATCGCCCGGATGTAACCTTGATGGATCTGCAGATGCCCGGCATCAATGGCATCGACGCCATCCTCCAGATTCGCACGGAGTTTCCCGATGCCCGCTTCATCGTGTTGACCACCTACCAGGGTGACATCCAGGCACTGCGAGCGCTCAAAGCCGGCGCCGGCGGTTATCTGCTCAAGAACATGCTTCGCAAAGATCTGGTGACGACCATCCGTACCGTTCATAGCGGGCGGCGCTACATTCCTCCCGAAATTGCCGCGGAACTTGCCGATCACGTGACGGACAATGCCCTGACCGAGCGTGAAATCGAAATCCTGCGCCGCGTGGCGATGGGGAATTCCAACAAAATCATCGCTGACCGCTTGAAAGTCTCCGAGGCAACCGTGAAGGGTCACATGAAAAGCATCCTTTCCAAGCTGGCCGCAAATGACCGCACCCATGCCGTAATGATCGCCATGAAGAGAGGATTCATTGACGGCTAGAAGCTGGATTGCATCGTGAATTCAGTTGTCTCAGTGAATGTTGGCCTGCCCCGCGACGTCGAGTGGCAGGGAAAAATCGTCCACACCGGCGTCTGGAAAAAGCCGGTTGCGGGCAGAGTTATGGCTCGTCGCCTGAACCTGGACGGCGATGGACAAGGTGACCTCGGAGGGCACGGCGGAGTAAACCGCGCCGTGATGGTCTATCAGCTCGACTCCTACCGCTACTGGGAAAAACAGCTCCAACGCAAAGATCTCGAGTACGGCAACTTCGGCGAAAACCTTACCGTGGAAGGTCTCCCCGACGATGAGGTTTGTATCGGCGATCGTTACCGCATCGGAGGCGCCCTCTTTGAGGTGTCACAGCCCCGAGTCACCTGCTACCGGGTCGGCATCCGCATGGCCAACCCGCAGATGCCCAGTCTGCTCGTCTCCCACAAACGCCCGGGATTTTACTTGCGCGTCATCGAGGAAGGGGAAATCGGTCCCGGAGATGAAATCGTGAAGGTCGCGGACGGCCCCGAGCACGTAACCGTGGCGGAAATGGATGGCCTGCTTTATTTGCCGGGCCATCCACGCGAAGCCCTGCAACGCGCCTTGAGAATCTCATCGCTGAGTGCCGGCTGGAGAGGTTCCTTGCAGGCCCTGTTGACGGGAGGCGAGAAGCAGGGAAATGCCGGGCTTGCTCCCGTCGTGTCTCCGCCGGCATGGCGCGGCTTTCGCTCACTGGAGGTGACCGTCATTCAGCAGGAGTGTGTGGGCGTGCGTTCCTTTGTCTTCGCGTCCGAGGATCGGTCTGCTTTGCCGCCTCCGCTCCCTGGCCAGTTCCTTGTCTTTAAGCTTGATCTGGATCCGCCCCTCACCCGCAGCTACTCGCTCTCCGGACCCCAGGATGCAGGAACGTACCGCGTCTCCGTGAAGCGCGCGGAAGGCGCAGGAAGCCATTTCTTCCATGACTCTCTAAAGGTGGGAGACAGGCTGCAGGTGAGCGCCCCCAGAGGCAGCTTCACGTTGTCTGCCGGCGAAGGTCAGGTGGTTCTTTTGAGCGCGGGAATTGGAGCGACTCCAGTGCTCGCCATGCTCCATTCGCTCGCCAGTGCTGGTGCGGCACGAGATGTCTGGTGGTGTTACGGCGCGCGCAACGGAAAGGAACATCCATTTGCGCTGGAAACTCGGCAAATTCTGGGCAAGCTTCCTCGCAGTCATTCGCTGATTGCCTACAGCCAACCCGATGATTCCGACGAACAAGGGAAAAATTACGACGTGCACGGCCACTTGAGCGTGTCGATGCTGCAAAAGCTCGAGATAACCCAGACCGCTGACTTTTACCTTTGTGGGCCGCCGGCTTTTCTTTCCCGGATGATGGCCGATTTGCAATCATGGGAAGTCCCCTACGCGCGCGTGCACTCTGAGGTTTTCGGTACAGAAGCGCCCATGACCCCGGGCATTGCCGCCGCAACCCCGAAAGCCCCGCATTCGCCAGCGGGAAATCCTGGAAGCGGACCAACCGTGTCTTTCACCCGAAGCGGTCTCACGGTTCCCTGGGACGCTCGTTTCTCTACCCTGCTGGATTTTGCCGAAGCTTGCGATGTTCCGGTCCGGTGGGCTTGCCGCGCGGGCGTCTGCCACAATTGCGAATCGGGTCTCATCGCGGGCGATGTCCGTTATTCCCTCCAGCCCCTTGATCCGCCGGCCGACGGAAATGTGCTGCTCTGCTGTTCGTCTCCTCAGTCCGCGATCGAACTGGATCTGTAACTGTACAAAATCTAAAGGCCGAGCTCGCTCAGTCCCGGGTGTCCGTCGGGGCGGCGTCCCAGCGGCCAGTGATATTTCCGCTCCGCCTCTGTAATGGGTAGCTCATTGATGCTGGCGTGACGCGCATACATCAGCCCCTGCTCATCAAATTCCCAGTTTTCATTTCCATAGGCGCGAAACCAGTTGCCGGAATCGTCGTGATATTCGTAGGCAAATCGCACCGCGATGCGATTTCCGGTGAATGCCCACAACTCCTTGATGAGCCGGTAGTCCAGCTCTCGCGTCCACTTTCTCTTGAGGAAGGCGACAATGTGCTCGCGGCCGACGGGAAACTCCGCGCGGTTTCGCCAGCGCGAATCCACGGTATAAGCCAGTGCTACGCGCTCTGCGTCGCGAGTGTTCCAGCCATCTTCTGCCAGCCGCACTTTTTCGACGGCTGTTTCGTGGGTGAACGGCGGCAAGGGCGGGCGCGTGCTCATGGTATGTGCTCCTTCAGTCCTTGGTTTTGGCGGCAAACAGCTGCTGGCGCAGTGCGTCGTTTTCCTGCTCCAGGTTCTGAATCCGCTTCTCGATATCTTTCATGCCTTCCCGCAGCTCCTCAACCGAGTAGCGCGGAGTGATGTGTTGCTGGCAGTTCCAGTCATAGGCTTCCACGTGGATCACGAACACCCGCTCGATAACCGTCTTCTCTCCGGGCATACGGACCCGATCCAGCCATTCGGCGGCCTCCGCACCTTCGAAGATTTTGATTCTTCCAAGAATCTTGAGCCGGGCTTGCCGGGGATAGTCCACCATGATGAGCGCGACCCGGTCGTTGCTCTGCAAATTGCCCGTGCTGATGTATTGCTTGTTGCCATGAAAATCGCCGAATGCCAGCGTCTGATCGTCGATCACCTTAAGAAATCCGCGCGGGCCGCCGCGGTGCTGCACATAGGGCCATCCCGTGTCTCCCAGGGTCGACATGTAAAAACTGTCGCGGCCGGCCAGGAACTCTGTTTCAAACTCCGTCAAGCGGTTCTGCGGGCCGCCCAGTTTCTCCATCCGTTCATATTGGCGCCGGCTCCCGTAACGCTCCTGCAGCTTCTTGACCAGCGGAGTAAAAACAAGCGATCCGAAACTCATGGCTATCTTTCCATTTCTAAGCCCGTAACCCAGCCAAGCCTTAGATGTTTCCCAAGCGCCGTGGATACATTCAAATGGGGGTTCCTGAATCACAGCCCTGCAAAGAACCGCGTGAGAGCTCGTACTGAGTCCCGAAGGGACGGCTGAAAATACTGAAAATAGCCCAGAACCTCAGTCCTGGGTCAGGGTCAGCGACCGGAACAGTCCCGAAGGGACGGCTGAGTCTCGGCCCGTCCAGGCGGGAATGGCTTTCGCGACTGGTCCGTAGGTTCCATGAGCCAAACATCGGCCGCTCTATAGCGAGGGAAGGGGTTTCTCCCAGTCGACGTCGCCCTCCTCGGAGGTGCGGCTGCCGACAAGCATACTAGCTCCTTTGCGGAGAGCTCCGGGATGGCGTCTCTCCAGCCATTGCATGTAGATAAACCCGAGAACCATCGCCAACACAAATACCACCGGTTCCAGGCTGTACGGCCATGGCGGCAACGGGTACACGGTTACAAATAGGACAGGCAGCATGGCCAGTGTTGCGATCCAGGGCGACACCACGTGGTGCCAGACGCTGAAGTGGGCTCGATGTTCGCGCCGAACGTAGGCTGTCAAAGCGATGTTGGCCATGCAATAGAGAACAATCACCGCTAGTGTGGCAATCGTCTCCAGCAGCCCGAAGATATAGTCGGGCCGTAGCAACAAGCCAACCAGCAGCACCGATGCGATACAAAAAAACTGCATAAAGGCGATGGCGAACGTAGGTGTGTGATGAGTCGGATGGATTCTTCCAAAGGCGGCAGGCAGCGTGCCCGCCTTGCCCATGGTGTACATCACGCGCGAAGCCGAATTGGTGCCGGCCAGCCCGACGGCGATCGCGCTGTTGATGAGAGCCAGGACGACGAGCCACCAGCCGGCGCCCCACAGCGCGTGGCCCAATGCATAGTACGGATTGGGGTGCGCCGCAAATGCAGCCATGGCGCCTGTTCCCCAGCCAATGGCGCTGGCGTACGAGGTGAAGACGTAAAAAGAGCCTGTAGCCACCAGTGAAAGAATCACTGCCTGGCCGACAAACTTGCTGGCACGGCGGCTTTCCTGTGCCAGCGGCGCCGGGCCCTCGAATCCGCTCAACGCCAGGATGGAGAACACCATGCCGGCAAGAATGCCTGCGAAATGGTGGGGCGAAGAAGAGGGAAGGAGGGGCGCCGCATACTTTGACCCGACCCCTGGATGGATCAGGAAAGTCAATGCAAGCGACATCATGATCAGCAGTTCCAGGCCGCCCAGCACAGCAGTCACGCGAATCGACAGCCGAACTCCGTGGTGGGTGAGCGTCCAGATCACGGCAAAGGTAGCAAATGCGATCACCCACCATGGAATGTGCAGGCCGAACCCGCTTCTCAGCATGTCTGACAGCAGGTAGCCAAGAAACCCGGTCGATCCTGCCGACCCCAGCAGGTCATACACCAGGTAACTCCACGCTGCCATAAAGCCGAGCCGATTTCCTAGCCCCCGCGTCGCAAAGGAGTAGTAGCCTCCGCTCGACGGCATGTACCGGGAGAACTCCGCCACAGTGTTCCCGATAAAAAAGCAAAGAATGGTCGACAACAGAAACGAGAGCGGCATATCCGGTCCCGCCTTGAGAGCGATGATCGGATAGGTGAACACCATGTTGGTTGCCGGGGCGATGTGGGTTACGCCCTGAAAAATAAGTTCGGGAAGTCCCAGCGAATTACGCTTGAGCTGCGGATCGATGGACTCAGTCGTCACCGGGGTTGAAATCTCCTTCGTCGATGGACGACACGATACAAGAACGATCTGATACAGGAACGATCTAACGATCTAACGATCTATAGAGGTAACACAGATCAGAGGTAACACAGATCGGGGAAATCGCGGGAAATCTCTATTTGAGCAGCCGGAGCGCATTCTCCCGGTACACCTTGCGCAAAACGTCGTCCGGAAGAGAAAGCCCGTAAATCTGCCAGCGGCCTTGGCGCGAGGCGTGGGAGGGATAGTCGAAGTACTCGTCCGCCGTTTCCAGGAACCGGAAATAAAGGCGGTACATCGTTTCATCCGGCACCAGGTCGGAGCCAAACAAGATGCGATCCGGGAAACGCATGAAGAGCTTTCTCGAGGAGTAGGGCTGCCGCCCTAGTTCCGAGGCCCGTGCACTGATGTCGAGCATCGCGTTGGGATAACTTTCCAGAAACTGCACGGCGCGTTCCAGGTTCTCGCCCGACTCGGCGACATGCGCCGCGACAAAAGTCGTCTTCGGATGCCGTGCGATAACCCGATCCCGCTGGTCGAGCAACTCTTTTTTGGAAAATCGCGTTCCATAAAAGCCCCAATCAGGATGAGCGGCCAGTTCTTCAAATCGCTCGTTGTGCGCATCCACTGGAAGGAAAAACGCGTCCGGGTCCGCGATGTGGAACATGACCGGAATTTCCAGCTCGGCGGCCTTGTCGAAAATCGGCGCCAACCGCTCATCGTCCACGCGAAGCAAATTTCCCTTTTCATCCCGGACACTCAGGCCGAGGTCTTTCCAGAACTTGATTCCCTGCGCGCCATGCTCCACCAGGCGTTCCAGCCGGTCGAATGTGACTCGGGCAAAATCATTGCGTTCCACCCCGGACCAGTCCATCCAGCCGATTGTCGCAAAGCGGTCCGCATCCGCGGAGTGGAACTTGTCCATCACGCGAATTGCCTCATCCCCTGTCTTCATCGTGATGTTCACAACGCGCTCGATTCCGCAGGCGTCCATGATGCGCAGCACTTCGCCCGGTTCCAGGGCATCCAGGTGGTTGTGATAATCAATCACCGGAAAGCGTGCCTTTTCCAGGTGGTGTTCCGCCGTTACCAACGTGGACATTGGCTGGAATTCGCTGAGAGGCAGGGTTACCTCGGCTTTGGCTGTGACCATCGCCATGAAATTGTTATCAATGGTCAAGGCTGGCTCCTTGTCCGGGAAAGTGATGTTCCGATAGAAATCGCCGCACCAGATCGCGGTCCCGAAAGGCTTCTGTCCCTCCCACCCTGAGCGTGGAAAGGGCTCCCGTCACATTGCCCGCATACGCACATTGATCGGGAGACCAGCCACGAGCCCAGCCGAAGAGAAAGCCCGCATTGAAGCTATCTCCCGCGCCGATGGTGTCTAACGGCGTTACAGAAACTCCGTCCACAAAAAACTTTCTGCCGCCGGTCGAAACCACCGAACCGCGTCCACCGCGTTTGACCGCCACGCAGGGAACTCGGCGCGCCAGCTCGTCCAGCGCGTCATCGAGAGTTTCTTTCTTTGCCATACGGCAGGCTTCCCCCTCGTTGGGCAGGAGGATGTCAGTGTACTTGAGCAGCTCGGGAAACACTCCTCCCCACTGCCCGTCGGGGTCATCGTTAGTGTCGACTGAAATTGTCAGGCCGGCACTCTTCAGCTCACGAAAGAGCGCCGGCAAATCTGGCTCGAGTGCTTTGAGAAGAAATTGCGAAGAAAGATGGAAATGCCGGGCGGACTTGAGATAGTCGAGATCCAAATCCTGTAGACGGAGTTCCGCCATCGTACCCGGGTAGGTGAGGATGTGGCGCTCTTTGCCGTGAGGCAGAATCAGTGTGACTCCGGTGGAAGTCCGGCCGTCGTTCACACGAACCCGGCTAAGGTCGACGCCGCCCTCGCTCAGCCGTTCGAGGGCAACCTTACCCAGCGCATCCTTCCCCACCAACGTGATGAAGCCGACGCGAGCGCTCAAAACAGAAAGATTATGAGCAAGAATGGCGGAGGAGCTGCCCAGCGTAAGTTGAAAATCGGTTCCCAACAACTCCCGTTCGACAGGCATGAGTTCCGGCAGCCCATACATGATCAGGTCGAGATTGATTTCGCCGGCAATGGAGATGTCCAGTTTCGTCATCGGCACCGGTATCAGTGTATCCGCTGCCGTTTCCGAACGACGTCTTGGGGCAAAATATGCTTACGAATAATGACGAATGATTACGAACACGGTCAATTAACGGTATCAATACGAGTCGATAAATTTTTCGATTCCCGTTGAAGGGAAATGAACGAAGAAGGTGCGACTTCGGGGGCCTAACCGCACAAAACTGCGGAAATAGCTTTGGCTACAAGGGTAAGCGGCTTGGATCACCCCGGCTTCGGACCTCTCCGCAAGGCCTTCGATCCCTCACGCGTCGCCCGGTTGGTGTTTACGGAGGCTTACGATATACTTCCGCAGCGGGGCCCCCAGCAGCTTCGCTGATGGGGGCGAGCGCCTCACCTTGGCCGGTCGTCTCACGGGTGGCCCGGCCAACCTAGCAACGGAGCCAGTAAGAAATGTCGGAATCTCCTCAAACGACTGCCGGAGTGGATCGTCAGCCCTCGGATACCTGGCGGGAAATTGTGCAGCAGCCCCTTCTATGGCCGACAACGGTGGCCCGCATGCGCGCGGCTTCTGCCCTGGCCGGGAGGGTCCTGCGAGAGCGGGTGCTGCTGACGGGCGCCGGCAGCTCGGCCTACGCGGCGGCAAGCGTTGCCCTGGGATGGCCCCGTGCGCTGGCCGTACCTACCACGGATCTGCTTGTCGATCCGAAGCGCCACTTGACCGATGTGGGGGCCGTTATCTCTTTGGCTCGCTCCGGGAACAGCCCCGAAAGCGCGGCTGTGGTCGAGCGCGTTCGCGCCCTCCGCCCCGATATTTTCCAGTTGGCCATCACTTGCAATGACGAAAATCTCCTTGCGCAGTCAGGAATCGATGACTTGATCGTGCTCGATCCGCGCACTAACGACCGCAGCCTGGTGATGACGGGGTCATTCTCGAACCTGGTATTGGCGGGGCTTGCTTTGGCTCAGCCCGAGACTGCGCCGCATCACACCGAAGTGGCGAGCCAACGCGCACACAGTTTGCTGCCGGCTATCGACGAGCAGTGCCAGCGCATCGCGGCAGAAGTTCGCGACCGGATTGTCGTCTTGTCATCGTCGCCGCTGTTCGGCTGGCGCTGCGAAGCCGGATTGAAAATACTTGAGATGACGGCTGCGCGTTTCCCCGTGATGACGGAAACGTATCTTGGACTGCGTCACGGTCCGATGTCTTTCTTAAGGCGCGATACCTTGGTGCTCTGCCTGCTTTCGAGCGATCCTGTACGGCGGCTATATGAGATGGACCTGATTGAGGAGCTGCGCTCCAAGCGGCTGGGCTATTGCGTCGCCATTGCTGACCCGAACAATCGCCCGGGATCGATGGACGACGTGATCCCGGCTGTTGTGCCTGAGGCTCCGGATGATCTGCGAACGCCCTTCGAGATTTTGGTTCCGCAGCTCATTGGCTACCACCTGAGTTTGCGTATCGGGTTGAATCCTGATAATCCCAGCCCCGACGGCGTGATCAACCGGGTGGTCCAGGGTGTGAAGATTCATTCCTGGTCCTGAAAAAACAGC
>JBARKD010000780.1:0-4208 GCA_049800615.1 Acidobacteriaceae bacterium
GATCTGAAACAGGCCAACCATCCTTCCGCGCCACTTCGCCGGGGCCAGCTCGGCAATGTACACCGGACCGAGTACCGACGAGCCGCCAACGCCGAGGCCGCCAATAAACCGGAAGACCATCAGGGCGGGCCAGTTCCAGGCGAAGGCACAACCCAGGGCGCTCACGGTATAAAGCAGCGCCATAATGCGCAACGCTTCGCGGCCGCCGATCCGCTGACCCAGGACCCCGGCGGTCATCGCACCCACCACAGTCCCAGCCAGGCCGATAAAGACGGTCAAGCCGAGCGTGAAAGGTGTGAGGTGATAGACCGAAGTGAGCTGCTGGGTGGTGCCGGCAATCACAGCGGTGTCAAAGCCAAATAGAAGACCGCCCAAGGCTCCGACGATCGTGCTTTTCAAAAGATAGGAGGTCATCGCCATGCGTAGGATCTCTTCCGCTTCGCTTTTTTGCCAACAGCGGACAATTTAAACACAGATCCTCGTATCTCGCTGAGCCACGACTTGATTGAAAAGGGAGGGCCGGCGCGCTTATCGACCCAGGCCGTCGTTCTGGTGGTAATTGGGATAGGGGGGTATTTCGGGCATGGAAACGGGATGCTCTTTGAGCTGCTGCATCACAATGGCAACTGCGCGTTCCAGCTGCATGTCGTGGCCTGCGGCTACATCTTTGGGCAGCTCGTCAACCTCGACATCGGGGGCAATGCCATGACCTTCTACTTCCCATTTCCCGTTCAAGCCGAAAATGGCGTAGCGCGGAGCGGTGACTCTGCCACCATCGATAAGTGTGGGATAACCGCCAATGCCCACCAGGCCTCCCCAGGTGTTTGTGCCGACCAGTGGACCGAGGTTCGCTTTGCGAAAGTACCACGGCATCGCATCTCCGCCTGACCCTGCCGAGTGATTGATGATCATTACTTTGGGCCCAAAGATAGCGCCCTCGGGATCGTATACCGGCTTGCCGTCACGCTCGATTGCGCCGCTGAGCAGCTTCTGGCCGAGCACATTCACAATGTAGTCGGCAATCAGCCCGCCCTCGTTGTAACGCTCATCCACCACCACGGCTTGTTTATCAAGCTGCGCGTAGAAATAACGGTTGAAATTGGAATACCCGGCGCCGGCAGTATTAGGCATGTAGATGTAGGCGACCTTACCGCCGGAGAGTTGATCCACTTTGCGGCGATTGGTTTCGATCCAGTCGATGTTGCGCAAGCCGTGCTCGGAATCGACGGGTACTACGGTGACGTCGCGTCCGTCGCTGCCGTCGGGTTTGGTGCCGACCCGGAGCACGGTCTGCTTCCCGGCAGCTCCGTCGAAAAAGCTGTCAACGTTGTCGGTCGCGTGCAACTCGCGGCCGTTCACGGCTAACAGATACTCGCCTTCCACGATGTGGATGCCGGGAACCGTGAGGGGAGCCGCGAGCGAGGGTGTCCAGTTCTGACCGTTGTAAATCTTGGCAAATTTGTAGCGATTGTTGTCGATGGTATAGTCGGCCCCGAGCAGACCGGGCTTGGGCATGTTCTTGGGTTCCCTGGGCCCATGCACGAACATGTGTCCCACCTGGATCTCACCCAGCATCTCGTTGGAGAGGTAAGTAAACTCCTCGCGCGAAGCCAGCCCATCGACATACGGCCTGTATTTGGCTTCAATCTTTGCCAGGTCTAGCCCATGAAGGTTGGGATCGTAGAAGAAGTCCCTTTGGATGTGCCAGGTTTCGCGATACATCTGTTGAAATTCAGCGTGAGGGTCAACGGTCGCCATCATGGCGCCGTTATTCACCGGCTTGCCCTGCGGAGCGTCCGGCGAATCGGTCTTCAGGTCGGCCACGGGAACGAGAAACCAGCTGTCCTCGCGGGAATAAAACAGCTTCTCGCCGTTAAAGGAGACGTTGAAACCAGTCAGCCCGCTGAGAATCTCTTCTGTTTTTCGTTTTTCCGTGGTGAAGCGCCAAAGTGAACGTATGGGAGGCCCGTCGCCGGAGGAGGAGCGGCCAACGGCATCGCCTTCCGCGAGAAAGATGACGCCCGTCTTGCCTACGGCAAGATCGGTATAGTTCCGGGCCGGGATCGGCAGCGAGAGGATGCGGTTGCCGATTCCGGCAAGATCGATGACCGTGGGTTTAGGTTTCTCGGCTTCCTTCTTCTTCGCATCGTCTTCCTTGGCTGAATCTTTACCAGCGTCTTTCTGGTCACCCTTCTTGTCTGCTTCTTTGCCGTCTTTGTCCTCGTCCTTCTTCTTGTTTTCGTCATCGCTTTCCGGAGGCACGGGAGAGGCGCCGTCCTTGGCCAGAACAATCACGTATACGCTGCTGTTGGTGGCGCGGTCGAGCGAGGAGAGATCAATTCCTGCGTCGGAAGGGCCGTTGTTTGTCGACGCCATGAAGTACAGGTATTTGCCGCCGGGATCGAAGACCGGATGCGAGACATCGCTCATACCGTCGCTAATTTGGGTGGACGTGTGCGTGGCCAGCGAATAGAAGAAGATCGCGTGCAGCTGATTTTCCAAGTCGCGCTTGTAGGCGATCCATTGCGAGTCGGGTGACCAGTAAACCTCTGTATCAGAACCGAAGCTACCCCGCAGCCCGGTGTCGATCTTTACCGGTTTACCCCCGGCAACATCCACGTACCAAAGACGCAGATGCTTGTCGGAGAAAGCAATGTACTTGGAATCGGGTGACCATCGCGGGCTATAGAAGAAAGATGGGTTTGGGCCAAGATCGATCACTTTGGGCGGCTGCAGCCCATCCTGATCGCGGATATAGAGTTGGTACTCGCCGGAGGCGTCGCTGAAGTAAGCGATCGACTTGCCGTCAGGCGACCAGGATGGATCTCTCTCGGCAGATCCAGATGTTTTCGTGAGGTTGCGCGTGTCGCCTTTTTCTGCCGGCAGAGTAAAGATGTCGCCATGCGCCTCGACGACAACGCGCGCCCCGGTCGGAGAAATGGATGTATTTTGTGTTTCGTTCGCGGCGATTTTTGCCAGGTGAGGGGTAAGAGACGGTAAATCGCCTTGGACGGTGATGGGAACGGAGTGCTCCTGGTGCATAGCCAGGTCATAGAGGTGCAGACTGCCGAACTGCTCATAGACCAACGCGCCTGGTCCTGCTGCGATCGTTTTCAGATCGTAGCCGTGGTTTTCGATGACCTGGTCCACGGCCTTTGTCTTGGTGTTGTAGCTGAACAACGTCACCGGACCGTTGCGGTCGGAGAGGAAATAGACTGTGTCGCCTTCCCAAACCGGGTTCGAGTCGTTGGAATTCTCGCGAGGAACTTTTACCAGGTCGAGGGTTTTCATATCGAGCAGCCAGATCGGGGTGGTCTGGCCGCCGCGGTAGTGTTTCCAGGCTGCCTCCCATTGTGCGATGGGGACGTATGCCAGCGTGCTGCCGTCGGGAGAGAAGCTACCCGAGACTGCGCTCGGCAGAGGCAGAACTACCGGGGTACCGGTGCCGTCGGCATGGGTGCGAAACAGACGAGGGAAGTCGGAGTAGCTGGCGTGCGCCGATTGGAAGAGGACGTCCTTGCCGTCGGCACTCCAGCCTGCGGCGCCGTTACCGGTTGGTTCCCAGGTGAGACGGCGGGGCACTCCACCGTCTGCCCTGACCACGTACACATCATTCAATCCTTGCGTTCGGGTCGAATAGGCGATTTGCGTTCCGTCTGGAGAGAAGAATGGTCCGTCGACCACGCAATTGACGGACGTCAAGCGCCGCGCTTCGCCCCCTTCTCGCGGAACCGTCCAGATATCATCGGCATAAAGAAATGCAATCCGGTCCCGGCTGAGCGAAGGATTCCGTAACAGCAGAGGTCCAGCGGCCTGCGCGCACGGGGGCAGCAGAAGGCAGACAAACAGCCCGAAGCCAACAACTTTAAGTACCCTTCGCAGAGCGCTCAATCGAGCCATGCAGACGTTCCTCCTAAAAGGGGTGACGCGCACGGGCCAACTGGAAAGCGCATCCGCCGTAGGTTTCCCACAGGAAATCCCGGGCTACCCGGATTTCCTGCCACGATGCACCGGACACGTCCACGTATGCGCCTTTCCATTAAAGAAAGGCGCATGAAGCTTGCCAAGGCGGCCAACCTCAACAGGAAATCCGGGGTACGGCAACTACGATATCATGGTGATGGTTGCGCCAGTTGGCGGCTCAACAGGCTGCGGAAAAACGCGCCGAAGCAACGAGCGAGGCGCTAGATAATGTATCCCTGCTAGAC
>JBARKD010000781.1:0-4422 GCA_049800615.1 Acidobacteriaceae bacterium
GTGCACGCCAGCGGCTCTGACCGCGGCCGCTTGGCCCAGGTCGAGAATCGGAAGGGAGTAGCGGGCGCCGGCGATACGAGATCGGGAGAGAATGGCGACAGGCCGCAAGCCAATCTCCGGGTGCATCTCCAGCTCTTGAAGGACTTCATACGACTCATCGCCAGTGTGAAACATCACAACAGGAACTCCCCACCACGACTTACGACAGACAACACCTCGCACGAGGGCTCGGAGGCCTGGGGTGATAATCATCGCGAGCAACCACCAAAAGAAAAGAAGCCGACGTGGGAAGTCCGCACCACGGAAGACGAGATTCACCCAGACAATAGCCAGGAAATTCATGGTCAAGGCGAGCCCGAGGCGACGCAGCTCAGTAACGGCGTTGTAGATTACGCCGGGGTAGAGACCGGCTGAAAAGATAACGGCGATGAAGACCGCGGGCGCCGGCCAAAGGACGACATAGGATGACAAGTCCAAACCGCCCTTTATGGCTCGCTCAGCTAAAAAGGCCAGGGTCAGCGTGAGAGTCAAGGCGAACATATCGCAGACAACAAAAACGACGGACGACAAATAGGGATGACAGCCTATTTTTTGCAGCCCGGTAAAGGGGCGCGAATCAGTTGCCGGTATTGCGCTTACCGAGGCCATTTATGCCTCCAACAAAGGTGGTTGGTCAAGCGGAGATTAGAGTGACAACCTGAAGCCTCTATGTGCGGCGAAATTAAAAATGGTTTATCGCGTCGATCTCACATGCCAATCATCACAGATGGCCATTGCGCGGATTTCTTCGAGACGCCTTTTGTTTGCTTAAGGTCACGATGCGCCGGCGCGATCCGGTATTTCCAAGACATCAGAGACTGTGCAGTCCGCGGCCGATTGGGAGCAGGCATGAGAAAGCCCGGGGAATTCAGCCTCTGGCAGAAAGCAAATGCGGCAACTTTGATATCACCCCACGGCCATGCTGGTCCAACTCGCCAGCTTTTCAACAACACGCCCTCCGACCCGGAACAGGCGGGACGCTTGCCGTTTTGTCCAATTGACGCTAAGCGGCGTTATCCGGGAAGGAGTGGTTGGTTTACCGCGGTGAGTGACACCGCGGTAGGGTTCCGCATCGTCACACGCATCGGTCTCGTGGTTCCGGGATGAAAGCGCATCGCGAAGATGCGCTCATCGGACGATGGTCACGCTCCTCAATGCCAGTCCGGCAAGCGGATCTGGGGGTGACACCGGCAGCTGGCTCTCATGACCGTTGGACGACGGCGGTTTCAACAGCTCACCTGAGGTCAGGGTATACCCGATGCCACGATTTGTCTGAATCAACTTCTGGGGAAAGCCGCGATCGACTTTGCTTCGCAGAGCACTGATATAGACATCGACCACATTGGTTAAACCCTCGAAGGAGGAATTCCATACGTGCTCCAGGATCATGGTCCGAGTGACTGGCCGGTTGACATTTCTCACCAGATATTCAAGCAAGAGAAACTCTTTGGGGCGCAGATCGATGGTTTTCCCCAGGCGGACCGCCTTTCGCCGGACCAGGTCGAGCTCAAGATCTCCACAACGAAGCACATTCACGCTGTTGGCGGCACTCACATCGGCGGCAGCCTGATGCAGTCGTATGGACAGAGCAAGGCGGACCGCCAGTTCAGAGGCGAAAAAAGGTTCACGCACGCAATCATCTATACCAGCTCCAAACAGCTGGAGTCGCTGTTCGAGGTCAAGGTACCGAGCGAACACAAAAATGGACGCGTCGGTATTTTCCTGGCGCAGGAGCTTCACCAGCAGGACGATATCCGCAAACATCAGTGAATCGGAGTCGACCAGAACACCGTCGTAGGAGGTGAAGCGCGTAAGCTGCAGAGCCTCTCTTGCGGTAATCACGGTTTCTACGACAAACTGAGCGGAACTCAGCGCCTTTGCCACCCTTCTTTGCAAATCCGCGCGGGGTAAGAAGGTGAGTACTTTCATGAGTACCTCCATAATAGAACTGCATGGCCCGCCGGTTTAGCAGCTCCGTCAAGAGTGGGGGGGAATCGTCTTCGCATCGAGACGACAACGTGTGAAGCGTGACTGACCGTTTTTTTTAACTCTACAAAGACGCGCACTCGAATCCATGGGTGGCACTCCCTGAATTTCTCATGAAGCCTGACACATTCCTTACTCCACGAGGCATAGTTATGTGATGAGTAAGGCCGCGGCAGGAAATGAAAAGTTCAGAAAGAATGCTGCAAAATTTTTACCTAATGCAAGAGCAATAACAGAAATTCATTTGCTGTGTCAATTTAATCTTACTTCTTTCCAATGGCTTGCTTGATCTAGAACATGCGTCTTTTTTGCGCGACGTAAGAGCAGGCTTTAATGCGCGGATTAATAGATCACCTTTTCGTCACCGCGCGAGAAGATCTCTTTTCTGTGTTGCGTATCGGAAACAAATGAAGTCTCGGACCCGCAACTCATCGGAATATTTGCGTACTTAGTTACAAAACCACGGGAGAGCGACTAATCGCCGTCGTTGTTACGCTTAAGCAACAATCCAAGCAATAAGCTGAAGCTTTTGCGAGTTGCTCCGTAAACTCCTGGCAGCAAATATTCTCACTGTCAAGGAAAAAACTACCATGATCAAAGGCATAGGTCGCAAACTCGCTGTCTGCTTAACGCTGCTAGCGCTGGCTAGCCCAGCCGCTCTTGCTTCACCGACCGGAACAGACCCGGAGCCCGGGGTCGTTCATGTCATCCTGGCAATGCTCGGTTTGACGTAGGATGGTGTTGCGCGGTTACGATTCGCCGGTGGCTGGGGTAAATCAGCGAATGTCCTTAGGGTAAATCAGGGAATGTCCTTGGGGTGAATCAGGGAATTTCCTCTCGGGGGACGATCCCTAGCCACAGCCCGGTGAGTCGTGAAAACCGCTGCAGACCGTGCTGGAAGGGGGACACCCAGGTGCCTCTCACCCGTTTGGACCTTCTTTTCTGGGGCGCTGGATTTGTAGCGAATGTAGGATTGCTTTTCGTCCTGTTGTACCGAGAACGAGCGCGCCACTTTCCTTTTTTCACGGCACTCATCACTCTGAACGTAGTGCGAACCCTCATCTTGTTTTTTGTACTGCGATACTCGACGCGAAACGTATATTCCCATGCTTATTGGTCGCTGAATCTGCTGGACACCAGTCTGCAGCTAGCCGTGGTCTACGAGATCGCGTCCCGTGTTTTTCGCCCATTACAAATTTGGCCTCGCGACCTTCGGGGCAGTTTTGTCTATGTCGGCTCTTTTTCGATAGCAATAGCTCTCGGCCTGAGCTGGCTGGCAAGTCCAGCGTCCAGAACCTGGGTACAGGCATTCATGATCAGAGGAAACTTATTCGCAGCCGCGTTGCTGAGCGAGCTTTTTGTTGCGATGATGGCGCTTTCCATGCATGCGGGACTTCCCTGGAAGACACCTGTTGCGAAGATCGCGCAAGGGTTGGGGGCGTATTCGCTCATTACGGTGGTGATTGAAGGCGGGCACACTTATTTCGGCGCCCCCCGCGAGCGAATTGCGTCTAACGTTTTGTCTCACGTTCGCATGGCGGCGTATTTGGGATGTGTTATTTACTGGGCTGTTCACCTATGGCGGGAGGAGCGGCCTGTTTTCCGGGTGACGGAAGACATGCGTGAAAAACTGTTTACATTGCAGGCGCGTGTGGAATATTATCTTCGCGATTTACAGTCAAAGGAAAAGTGACCGTTCGTACACTCTATTTCGTAGCCGCGACGGGGATTTTTCTCGCGGTGCTGCTCTCGATCGCCGCATACTATCTCCTTCATAGCCGGCGAAGAGAGTTGCGCTGGGAAAAGCTGATTGCCAATCTGACCTGGATAGACCGGAATAGCATCGCAGAGATCGCTCTGGACCTGGTGGATGAGTTCGGCCAGCCGAGAGCCACGGGGAACGCCGGAACCATGGAGCCGTCAAAGATGTGGAAACTGATCGGCGGCCTGGAGGGATTGGCAGTCCTCGAGAGAAACAGCGAGTTGCTAATCGATCTCGCCTTTTACTTGCAGCAGTGGTATCCGGAGGCGGTAATACTTGCGGAACGGCTGCGCCTGGATGCACGGCAGCTCAAGTGGCATCTCGGACGGCTCAACGGAGCAGCGGCGCGGGGAAATCTCCAAGTGTCCTTCTCTTTCTATGCTCAACGCGCGGTGGTCAATTATTACGTCATGACCCAGCGGCTCCTTCTGCTCCACGAAACCGGAAGGTTTCCAATGCTTGGAGATTTGCGAAAGGCACTTTGAAAAAGGTGTCAGGACGCCAAGCGGATAGCCACCACGATCACCCGGCCGATGTTTTCGATCTCGGTCCGGTATTTCCATCGGCGGCTGGAAACGGGCGAAAGCGGGTGAGGGATCAGGGTCAACCAATCGGACTTCTTGTCTAATTCACAC
>JBARKD010000782.1:0-2477 GCA_049800615.1 Acidobacteriaceae bacterium
ACACTAAGCTCAACACTAACGAATATTTCACGCAGACGCCGCAAAAGTTCAATCTGAACCAGTTTGGCGGATCACTGGGTGGCGCCATCAAGAAAGACAAGACCTTTTTCTTCCTGGATTATCAGGCCAAGATGCAACGGCAGGGGGTGACGTACCCGGGTTACGTTCCGACCCACAACATGGTGACGCCCGACGCCAATGGCAACTACGACTATACGGATAATCCTTTCGAGACCCAGCTCATCAATCCGTTTACTCCGCTCCAGATCCTTCCGAACTCCAATGGCGTCGCCGTTCCGGGTCCCTTCGAATGCCTTACGGGTACGAGCACTCCTGAAACGCCGGTGAATGGCAGCCAGCCTTATGTAACTGGAACCACACAGTTCTGCGATATCATTCCAGCCGCCCTGGTCAACCCGATCGGCGCGAAAGTCATTGCACTCTACCCCACGCCTAATGCGACGGGCTCCAGCGGCTTCAACTATGCCGATCAGCTCACCAGAAAGCTCAACGAAGGCACTTGGGACTTCCGTCTCGACCACAATTTTTCGAGTGCGGATTCGGTCTTCGCGCGCTTCAGCTACGACCAGGCAACCAACTTCATCCCAGGTGGTTCGCCTACGTGGTCGGAGTCTACGGCCTTCGGGAGCAATCAGTTCATCAACAATCACGGGCGCAACCTAGCGCTGTCAGAAACCCATGTATTCTCGCCGAACACCATCAACCAGTTCAATGCTGGCTTCAACCGGATTTTTAACCACATTCTTTCCTTTGGAACCGGGACATGCGAAGCGTCGATCATCGGAATTCCGGGCGCCAATCTGGGCAGCAAGTGCGACCCCTTTACGGGCTATCCCGCGGGGCTGAACCAGGCGAGCAACGACTGCGTCGGCTGCGGCATGACGTCGTTTGCCATGTCATCGTACTTTTCGGTGGGCGACCGAGGCTATGCCCCCTACCAGGGTGGGACGAACGTATACTCGGCTTCCGACACGTTGGATGTAATTCGCGGCAAGCATGAGATCCGCTTCGGCGTCGTCTATCGCGCCAATGAAATGAATGTCCGCAACAATGCTTCGCAGGACGGCCTTGTATCGGAAAGCGGAGCTTTCACCGGTGACGATGTTGCGGATGTGCTGGTAGGTGAGATCGGAGTCTTTGCTGCGCACGACCAGACCTTCCTGGGCGCAACGGTGGGCCGACGCTGGAAACTCGTTCGCCCGTTTGTGCAGGACAACTGGCGCATCACCAATAACCTCACCGTCAACTTAGGATTGGCCTGGGCGCTGGTTACACCCGAAACGGAAGTCGAGAACCGGCAGGCGAACTTCGATGTACCCTCCCTCACGTGGTTCGTCCCAAAAGGCAGCCCCGGAGGTTGCTCCCCCGCGATTCTACCTTTCGCATGCACCACTTCGGACGGACGCCTGGGCATTCAGTTTGACAAAACGGCCTTCGAGCCGCGCATCGGACTAGCCTGGAAACCGATGGGTAGCCAGAGCACGGCCATTCGCCTGGGCTATGCGATCTTCCATGACTCCGCGTGGAACCAAGGCGGCCAGGGCTTGTGGCAGAACCCGCCATACTACGCAGAAGTTGATCCGACGACTTTCTCTTATGTCTACGGCAACCCATTCGGCTCGCTCACGGATGGCTTCCTGCTCCCGGCGGCCCAGGCGCCTTCCACTTTGGCCGTGCCGGGCGGATTTATCTATAACGCGCCGGTGAACCCCGACAATTACACTGGCACGCTGCAATCGATGAACCGCGATTTCAAGCAGGGCATCGTGCAGCAGTTCAACCTCAACGTCGAGCGGCAGCTGCCAGGCAACATAGTTCTGACGGCCGGTTACGCAGGCTCGCGGAGCGCACACATTCTGGTCAGCCAGGTGAATGAAAATATCGGATCTCCCCTGGCCTGTCCTGGTACCGGATTCACGGTTCAGGGCTACACTTTGGGCTGCGGCCGCAATCTGATTATTCCCAACAACCCGTTTCAGGTGGTCGATAGCAATAACAGCGTGGGAGCAGCGCGCTACGATTCGCTGCAAATCAAAGCAGAAACCAAGAGCACGCGCCACGGCATCTACGCGCTGCTCGGTTACACCTATGCCCGCAACTTCGACTCTGGCTTGACCGACGGGCTGGGCACCAATGCAGGCGCGATCTTTTGGCCTCTGCCCGGAACCCAGAAACTGGACTGGGGCTTGTCGCAATTGAACCTGAACAATACCTTTACGGCTAGTGTTCTTTACGACCTGCCCTTTGGGAAAGGCAAGCGCTTCGGCAGCGACTGGAGCAGCGCCACCAATACGATTCTAGGTAACTGGGAGATCAACCTGATCGAGCGCGCTCAGTCCGGCTTCCCGTTATTCGTGGTGGACAGTGCGAACACCGGCCCAACCTTCGGTAGCGCCCCGGCCGCAGGAAACACCGGACAATACTTGAATTACGACTTCTTGAGCCTCAATCGCCCG
>JBARKD010000783.1:0-18981 GCA_049800615.1 Acidobacteriaceae bacterium
ATCCCGAACAGAGTCGCGTAACTGCACACTGCCTTCTCCAAGAGTGATGCGACCGCTGCAATCCAAGATTGTAATCCCGTCTACCTGACGGGTCTTTAGTTTCATGCTCACGAATACTCCTCCTTATGTGGCGGAACGGGCAGTTCCAAGATGTTTGATGAGGGTTAGCTCGGTGCCGGGATGCAATTGCCGAAAGTGTACCTCATCCATGAAAGAGCGAATCAGAAAGATACCCCGTCCCGAGCCACGTAGCAAGTTTTCCGGGGCCAGGGGATCAGGCAGCGTATCAGGATTCAGGCCTTTTCCCTGGTCCGCGATGCGAATTACCAGCGAGTCCGCCGTTTTTTCAAACGAAGCGGTCATGCGTTTTTCAGGGTCATAAGCGTTGCCATGAAGCACGGCGTTGACGGCCGCCTCACGTACTGCCATCGCTACACGGTAAATTTCGTCTTCTTCCAGTCCGGCCTTTCTGGCCATTTCTTCCGCGGTCTGCTCTAGGCGATTGACGCTGTCGAGCGAGGACTCCAATGTGTAGGTAACCGTGCTCGGTTGCGATCCGCCCAATTGCCCGACCTCGTGGAGCAAGTTTGCTTTGGCTGGCGGCCTTATGTCAAGGCGCATTCAGAGCTTAGCAGCCTTACTACAGTTTATTCGCCGACCGCCAAAATGATCACGGTTGGGAGGTTGGTTTGCTCCGGTCGCGGCTTGCGGCGACAGTGAACTGAATTCAGATCAGCTCGTAGCCGGCAAAGAAATAGCCGATTTCGAAGGCTGCGGTGTCTTCCGCATCCGATCCGTGGATGGCGTTCTCTTCGATGGACGAGGCAAAGAGCTTGCGAACGGTGCCCTCGGCCGCGTCCGTTGGATTCGTTGCGCCCATCAGCTTGCGCAGGTCGGCAATGGCATTTTCCTTCTCCAACACCATGGCGACGATAGGGCCCGATGACATGAACGTAGTCAGGGAATCGAAAAAGGGCCGCTTTGCGTGCACAGCATAGAAGCCCTGAGCCTGGATCTTGGCGAGGAACAGCTTCTTGATAGCGACGATTTTGAATCCACCCTGGTCGATGAGGGCGAGGATGGCGCCGGCGTTACCTCTGCGGATTGCGTCGGGCTTGATGATGCTAAACGTGCGTTGCATTGATTTCCTTTATTTATTTCCCAATGACCCTGGCCAGGGTTTCACCGATGGCGGCAGGAGATTGCACTACGTGGATTCCGGCAGCGCTTAGCGCCTTCATCTTGTCGGCTGCGGTACCCTGGCCACCGGAAATGATGGCCCCAGCATGGCCCATGCGCCGCCCCGGAGGAGCAGTCTGCCCCGCGATGAAGCCCACGACCGGCTTCTTGACATGCGCTTTGACGTAGGCGGCGGCCGCTTCTTCCGCTGTGCCTCCGATCTCTCCGATCAATATGATCGATTCGGTCTGCGGATCTTCGTTCAGAAGCTTCAGCGCGTCGACGTGGTTGGTGCCGATGATGGGATCGCCGCCAATGCCAATTGCCGTCGACTGCCCGATCCCTCGCTGAGTGAGCTGAAAGACCGCTTCATAGGTGAGCGTGCCTGAGCGGGAGACGATACCGACACTGCCCTGTTTGTGAATGCGGCCAGGCATGATTCCGATCTTCGCTTTGCCTGGTGAGATGACCCCGGGACAGTTGGGCCCAATCAGCCTCGACTTCGATTGGCTCAGTACGCTCCAAACCTTAACCATGTCGTTGGTCGGGATGCCCTCGGTGATGCAGATGATCAAGGGAAGACCCGCGTCTTCGGCTTCAAGAATCGCATCCGCGGCAAACGGCGGGGGGACAAAGATGACCGTGGCATTGGCTCCGGTTTTCTCCACGGCCTGGGCCACCGTGTCATAGACCGGCCAGCCTTCATGTATAGTGCCGCCCTTGCCGGGAGTGACTCCGCCCACTACCTTGGTACCGTACTCGGCGCAGCCCTTGGCATGGAACGTACCTTCCTTGCCCGTGATTCCCTGCACGATGAGCCGCGTATTTTCGTCTACCAGCACTGACATAGATTGCTCCCGTTCACTTGGTCCCTTGTTTCGCGGAGGCGACGACCTTGGCGGCCGCGTCTTCCATGGTGTCCCCGATGATGAAGTTGAGGCCGGAGTTCTTGAGGATCTCCCGGCCCTGCTCCACATTCGTCCCCTCCAGGCGAAGGACCACGGGAACCTGCACATTGGTTTTCCTGGCTGCCTCGACGACTCCGTGAGCCAGTGTGTCCACGCGCAGGATGCCGCCGAAGATATTAATGAAAACCGCCCTTACGTTTTTATCGGAGAGCAGGATTTCGAAGGCATGCTCGATCTGTTGCTGGTTAGCGCCGCCGCCAACGTCGAGGAAGTTCGCGGGCGAACCGCCGGCGTATTGAATGATGTCCATGGTGGCCATGGCCAGGCCCGCGCCGTTGACCATGCACGCGATGTTGCCGTCGAGCTTGATGTAATTCAGCGCGTACTTTGAGGCTTCCACTTCCAATGGATCTTCTTCCGCGGTGTCGCGCAGTTCCTTCAGTTCCTTGTGTCGGAACATGGCGTTATCGTCGAAATTGATCTTGCAATCGAGCGCCAGCAGGTGGTCATCGGTGGTGGTAATGAATGGATTGATCTCGAGCAGGGACGCGTCGGTCTCCAGATAGACCTTGTAGATGCCGGTCATGAACTTGACTGCATCGTTGACCTGGCTGGGCTTAAGGCCGAGCGCGAAGGCCAGCTTGCGAGCCTGGTAGGGTTGGAAGCCAACCGCCGGATCGATGTAGGCTTTGGCGATGGCGTTGGGATCCTCGGCTGCGACCTCTTCGATCTCCATGCCGCCGGCCTGCGATGCCATAAAGACGAGCTTGGCGGCAGCGCGATCGAGAACGATGCCCAGGTAGAGCTCGCGTGCGATGGGCGACATTTCTTCGATCAGGAGGCGGAGAACCTTCTGGCCCTCGGGTCCCGTTTGGTGGGTCACCAGCTGCATGCCGAGGATCTGTTTCGCAAATTCCTCGGCTTGTGCGATGGTCCTGGCTACTTTGACGCCGCCGCCCTTACCCCGGCCGCCGGCGTGAATCTGGGCCTTGACGACCACGCCCTTGGCGCCCGCGCTAAAGAGCCGTTTGGCCACGTCCAACGCTTCTTCCAGCGTATTGGCCACCTCACCCCTGGGTACCGGTACGCCGTGGCGTTCAAGGATGTCTTTCGCCTGATACTCGTGAATTTTCATGCTTTTTGGTCTGAGACAGAAGTTCCATACTAAAGGGGATTGGCGGTGAGGGCAAAACCGCTCCAGCCCTGCACAATGAAAAACGCAGCGAAAACGCAGCCAGGTAAGTAGAGCGAGCGCCTGTTTCTGCTCCTGTTTTGCTCCTATTTTGCTCTAGGATAAACAGACCAATGTCCCTTTTAAAGGCACTGCTGAAGCATGTAGTCGAAGAGCATGGCACCCTGACGCAAGAGCAGGGCTGTTCAGCGGTGCGTGAAATTCTGGAAGGCGAGGCCACGGACGTTCAGATCGCGGCGCTGTTGACCGCCATCGCTCAGCGCGGCCCCACCGTCGAAGAACTGGCTGGTTTTGTGCAAGCTATGCGGGCTATGAGTGTGCCCCTTCCTTTGACGGCGGCGGAGAGGGATCAATTAGTCGATACCTGCGGCACGGGCAGCGATGGCCATGGCACATTTAATATCTCGACCGCCGCCGCCCTGGTGGGCGCCGCCGCCGGAGTGAAAATAGCCAAGCACGGAAACCGGGGCGTGACCTCCAAATGTGGGTCCGCCGATGTGCTCGAGGCTCTTGGCATCCCAGTTGCGCTGGAGCCAGAAAGAGCGGTGGAGTGCCTACGCCAAACCGGCTTTATGTTTTTATACGCACCGGCGATGCACCCGGCGATGAAGCGAGTGCAGCCGGTCCGGCGGGCCCTCGGGTTTAGAACCATCTTCAACCTAGCTGGCCCCCTGGCCAATCCGGCCGGGGCCAGAGCGCAGGTGATTGGCGTTTTTGCCGGACTCGACCTGGTGGCTCAAAGTCTGGCCAGGTTGGGTGTGCGGCATGCTTTTGTGGTGCGTGGCCGGGATGGCCTCGATGAGCTCACCCTGAATGGTGTGACCGATATCGCGGAGGTTCGGGAGCATACTGTCCACCACTTCACGCTCGAAGCGGCGGACGCGGGTCTCGCCCAGGCGCCGCTCAGCGCACTTGCCGGATGCGACGCCGCCGGCAACGCCGCCCTCATTGAGAGGATTCTGCATGGGGAACCAGGGCCTTCCCGGGATGTAGTCCTGCTCAATGCGGCCGCCGCCCTGTTGATCGCGGGCCTCGCCAGCGATTTTCCTGGCGCTGTCCGTTATGCGGCGGACGCGATAGACTCAGGTGCTGGTTTGAGGCTGCTCGCGCAGCTGCGCGAATTTGCCGGCCAGGAGAACACTCGGGAGATACGCGCCAAAGCCTCGGCCGAGGCGCTGGAAACCGCACCCCCTGGCAGACAGAAGGCCACATAATGTTTGCCGGTCGTCCCCTGAATTGTTTGTGCGCAGCCAGTTAAGGAGCTTGTCATGCCGATGCAACTTCAGCGCCTCGCCGCGCGCCTCTTCTTAGCTGCGATCGCCATCCCCTTGCACAACGTGGCCCTCGAAGGCCAGCAGATCGCGGTGAGCAAAGATAACCGGACCGTCGCCGTGACCACCAGTGCGGAAGCGAGCGCCCCAGCGGACACGGTAACCGTCCAGATTGGCTTTACGGCCTACGGAGCGGATCAGGATGCTGCATATGCCACCGGCTCTAAAGTTTCTAACGCAATTGCCGCCGCACTGAAGGCGGCCGGCGTTCCCCAGGACGCCATCGAAAGCCAGTCACAAAGCATTTCTCCCGTTCAGCAGTACACCAACCAGGACTGGACGCCGGCAGAGAAGGCTGAGCGCAAATTCCAGGTACAGCAGAACTGGTCGGTCAAAACCGCGGCCGCGAATGGCGCCAAGGTCCTGGATGTGGCGGTCAAAGCGGGGGCCAACCAAAGCGGGCAGATGACCTGGAGCGTCGCCGACCAGGATGCCCTGCAGGCCAAAGCGGCAAAACTCGCGTTGGATCGTGCCCGGCAGATCGCACATCAAATGGCGGAAGGACTGAATGCGAACCTTGGGCCCCTGGTTTATGCCAGCAATGAAGCTCCTCCACGCGAACCGCAGCCTTTAATGAGGTTTAGCGCGGCGATGGCGGCGCCTGCGCCCAAAGAGGTGGAGCCTCTCAGCGTGAGCGCGCCCAAGGTTAACGCTTCTGCTACCGTCTATGCGGTCTTCAGCATTCAATAACGCCGCGTCGTATGCTCGACACAAGGATATTTGCCCATGAGATTTCAGTATCGTGATCTAAAACCCACGCCCGAAGCTGAGGAGCTGTATCGGCGTTGGTTGTGTCATCTGGACGAAGAATTCACCCGCCACAGAGAATCGCGGCTGAGGGGCGAAATCGTGCGCGATGCGCTACACCAGATTTATCTCGGCCGTCCTCACGGCGGAAAGCTCAATACGTCGCTGATCTCGGAGCTGCCCGGCAACGTCCTGCAGATGTCCTTTGACCCGGCCAACATCACGCTCGAGCCGGAGTATTACGGTGACGTGGACGTCGAAAGATATTGCGAGCGGAAGCCGTTGATCTATTTTTGGCAGATGTTCGACAAGTCCGCCCTGGGATTGAACCACTGGCTCGGCTTTCGCTTTCGCAAGATGCTGGGAAAGCACATCTTCAAGCACATGGGCAAGAACGTGAAGATCTTCCACGGAGTTGAGTTCAGTTTTGGTTACAACCTGACGATCGAGGACGACTGCACGATTCACAAGTTCGTCATGCTCGACGATCGCGGCGAGCTCATCATTCGCAAGGGAACGTCGATCTCCGATTACGCGTCCGTGTACTCGCACTGGCACAAGGCAGCCGATTATTACGACATTGAGAACCGGGTAACAGAGATTGGCCCGGGAACCCGTCTGACGTTCCACTCCTCGGTCATGGCCGGAGTAAAAGTCGGCGAAGACGCCATGCTGGGGGCGATGGGTGTGGCCACGCATGACGTCCCCGCGCACTCTATCTGGGGGGGCGTCCCGGCACACGAAATCAAGGCCCGTAAACCGGGGATGGAAGTTGCCCAGGACACTGACGGTAAACGCAGTTAGCGGCCCAACGCCGTGCTACCATCAGGCTTTGCATGCGCACTCCTGAACTGGTCCTCGCGATTTTTCAATTTGTCGTGTTGCTGTTTGCCTTGAGCCTTCACGAGTCGGCACACGGATGGATGGCTTCCCGGCTGGGCGATCAGACAGCACGGATGCTGGGCCGTATCACTCTCAACCCGATCCGGCATATTGATCCGGTCGGCACCATCATGCTGCCCCTGGTGGCGATGGTGACCCACGTGCCGCTGATTGGCTGGGCGAAGCCGACGCCGGTGAATACGCGCAATTTCAAAAACTATGTGCGCGACGATATCCTCACCACGCTGGCGGGTCCGGTCAGCAACGTCATCGGATCGGTCATTTCGCTGCTGGTGTTGATCGTGATTGCCAAGACTTCGCTCATCGGGCAGATCGCGGTGCGCTCTGTGGCCATGCGCGGAATCAGCGGGCTCGATCCACAACTGCTCGCGGCGAGTCCGATAACTTATCCGCTCACCCTGATTTTCTATATCGCGATGCTGCTGAACCTGTTTCTGGCGGCCTTCAACCTTCTTCCCCTGCCGCCACTTGATGGAAGCCACATCTTTCGCCACATGCTGCCCTATAGTTGGCTGCCGGTCTACGACCGCCTGGGAATCCTCAGCCTGTTCCTGATGTTGCTGTTCGGTGGTGGCGTCACCTTTGCGATTGTGAATCCAGTGCTTGGCTTCTTCCGCGTTTTGCTGCTCTCCATCTAAAGCTTTTCCGTACAATCGAGGCAGTGAATCACGACGCGAATCGTCATCCCCTCAAACGCGTGCTGAGCGGCATGCGACCCACCGGAAAATTGCATCTCGGCAACTACATGGGCGCCCTCTACAACTGGGTGCGTCTGCAGCACGAATACACTTGTTATTTTTTTGTGGCTGACTGGCACGCGCTGACCACGGACTACGCGGACACTTCGAATGTTCGCCAGAATACCACGGAAGTTGCGCTCGATTGGCTGGGGGCCGGCCTGGACCCGGAACGCTGCGTGCTCTTCGTGCAATCGCTGGTGCCCCAGCATGCGGAGTTGCATCTGCTGCTCTCGATGATCATGCCCCTCGGCTGGCTTGAGCGAGTGCCCACGTATAAAGAGCAGCAGTTGCAGATGGCGGAAAAGGATCTGACCACTTACGGATTCCTGGGATATCCACTGCTCATGGCAACAGATATCCTGATCTACCAGGCGGATTTCGTGCCTGTAGGACAGGATCAGGTGGCCCACGTGGAAGTTACCCGGGAGGTCGCGCGCCGCTTCAATCACTTCTATCCCGGGGCAAACGGCGAGATCCTGCCCGAGCCCCAGGTGCTGTTGACTCCTTCGCCCAAGCTGCCGGGCACCGATGGACGCAAGATGTCCAAAAGCTACGGCAACACGATTCTGCTTACGGACCCTGAGCGGGTTGTGCGGCAGAAGCTGAAGACCATGGTGACGGATCCGGCCCGCGTGCGCCGCACTGACCCTGGTGATCCCGATGTGTGCCCGGTGGGTGATCTGCACAAGATATTTTCAACCTCGGCGACGATGGTCCGAGTCTATGAGGGTTGCCGGTCCGCGGGCATCGGCTGTATTGAGTGTAAGAGCTGGGCCGCCGATGCGGTGGTGGCCGAACTACAACCCATCCAGGAGCGCCGCAGGAAATTCGAGGAGCAGCCAGGATTGGTTCATGACATTCTGCACAGCGGCTCGGCACTGGCCCGGGCCCGCGCGGAAGAAACGATGGTCCAGGTGAGGGAAGCCATGCGTCTGATACCCCCCGAATCGGGAGAGCGTGCCTGATGAGCGAGCCAACGCGCCAGGAAACGGATCAGCAGGCTAAGAAGCGGGAGGCGGCCGAAAGCCAATCCCCTTACACCATTACCGTCGGCGCCGTGTATGACGGTCCACTCGACCTGTTGCTCGACCTGATCCGCAAGCAGGACATTGATGTCTACGATATTCCCATTGCAAAAATCACCGCCCAGTTTCTGGCCTATGTCGAAGGCCTGAAGCAAACCGAGGTGGACGCGGCCGCCGACTTCATCTACGTGGCGTCCCTGCTGATCCATATCAAGAGCCGTATGCTTCTTCCCCGAACTCCTCCCGAGGGGACGGATGCGGAGCACGAAGACCCCAGGCGCGAGCTTGTGGAACGCCTGCTCGAACACGAGCGCTTTAAGAACGCGGCGCAGATGCTGCTCCAGAAGCAACAGATAGAAGCCGCCACCTGGACCAACCCGGCCATCCGCCAGTTTCGTAGCGAGGCGGATCTTGAGCCCGAGATTGCCGCCGATACGGTTGACCTGGTCCGGGTTTTCCGGGAGATTCTGGAGCGCGCCAAGTCAAGGCCAGTGTTGGACATCAACGAGGATGCGGTGACGGTTGCCCAAATGCTCGATTATGTACGCCGGCGCCTGACCATGGAGGATCGACCCGTATCCATGACGAGCCTGCTGCGTAACACACGCTCCGAGCGAGCCCTCATTTGCATGTTTCTGGCCCTGCTCGAGCTGGTCCGCCTTCAGGCCATCATGCTTCGCCAGGATGCGAACTTCGGCGAGGTCTTCATTAAGAAGCATCCATCGTTCGATACGGTTGTAAACCAGGGCCTGACAGAGGCCAAGGACGACTGGCGCTAGACGATCGCCAGTTTTTTCTACTACGAGCGGCTTCCACGCCGCAGCCCAGAGTATTAGATTAAAACGACTTACGAGCTTAGCCGAAATGATGGAAAGCGCGGCCGGCCGGCCCCTCCACGAGCGAATTCACGCAACTTTAACAATCCGGTGCACCTTAATTCATAATAGCGATACTTGCTCTTTGGTACCGTGCGAACACCTGAAAGATGGAGTGTGGCACGTGAATGAATCGACCGCGGCGGTGATCTCCGCCCCTGGCAAGTCAGCTGCAGTTCATGACAAGATGAACCGGAAACCGGGATTGATCCCCATGATTATCTTTGGGGTTGTCCTGGTCGGTGGCATCGCATGGGCGGCCTCGCAGCTATTGGGCGACCTGTTTACCGTCGGGCATTCAGCTTCGGTTGCGGCCTATGGTTTGCTGGGTGTTGCCTTGCTGATCGCACTCGGATTTGAATTCGTCAATGGGTTCCACGACACCGCCAATGCGGTGGCTACGGTGATCTATACCCATTCCCTTGAGCCGCACATCGCGGTGATGTGGTCCGGCATGTGGAACCTGATCGGCGTGCTGCTGTCTTCGGGCGCTGTGGCGTTTGCGGTGGTCTCGCTCTTGCCGGTGGAGCTGATTCTCAAGGTGGGTTCCGGCGCCGGGTTTGCCATGGTGTTTGCCCTCCTGGTCTCGGCAATCATGTGGAATCTGGGCACCTGGTGGCTCGGTTTGCCGGCTTCGAGCTCGCACACACTGATTGGCTCGATCATCGGCGTCGGCCTTGCCAACCAGTTCATGTCTGCGAGTTCGGGCACTACCGGTGTCGACTGGTCTCAGGTCGGCAACGTGTTCCGTTCGCTGCTGATTTCGCCGATCGTCGGTTTCGTCGTGGCCGGGCTCCTTTTGCTCGTTTTTAAGGCGTTGGTCAAGGATCCGCGCCTTTTTGAAGCACCAAAGGGCGATGCCCCGCCGCCGTTCTGGATTCGCGGTCTGCTGATTCTCACCTGCACCGGTGTGAGCTTCTTCCACGGTTCGAATGACGGTCAGAAAGGCATGGGACTTATCATGCTTATCCTGATCGGCACCGTGCCCACTGCCTACGCCTTGAATCACGCCGTCGGATACAACCAGGTGCAGGACTTTGTCGCTGTATCGGAGCAGGCTGCCAAGGTGATGACCGCGCATGTCGACTCCAATGCCGTGGTCGATGATCCACGCGCCGACCTGACGGAGTATCTGCAGACCAAAAAGCAGACCCCGACCACGATTCTGGCCGAACGGCAGATGATTCTTGAAATCGAACATGAGGTTGCGCAATACAAAACGCTGAAGAACGTACCCCCGGCCCAGCAGGGAAACGTCCGCAACGATATGTATGTTTCGAGCGAAGCGCTGCGCCTGATGGCCAGATCCAAGCAACCGAGCTTCACTCCCGATGAAACCGCGGTAATGGCCAACTACAAGAAGAAGCTCGATCTGGCCACCAAGTTTATTCCTACCTGGGTTAAGGTGGCGGTCGCCATCGCCTTGGGCATGGGCACAATGATTGGTTGGAAGCGAATTGTCGTAACGGTAGGGGAAAAGATCGGGAAAACCCACCTGACCTACGGCCAAGGGGCTGCCGCCGAAATCACCGCCATGTTTACCATTTGGGCAGCCGACAATTACGGCCTGCCGGTAAGTACCACCCACGTGCTGTCTTCGGGCGTGGCCGGTACCATGATGGCGAACAAGAGCGGATTGCAGTGGTCTACCATCCGCAACATCGCCGCAGCCTGGGTCTTCACCCTGCCGGCTTCTGCGCTGATTGCCGCTGGGCTCTTCTATGTGTTCGTCCAGTTCGTACCAAAGCCATAACGTAACTGCAGGCTTGCATTCCTCGAGCGTAGACCGCGCCAGGAGGAACCGGCAACGGGTTGCACTACAATCTCCACAGGCGCTTCGATAGTATGAATCGAAGCGCCTGTTGTTTTTGGGCGCCTGATTTTTACGATGAGTCTAAAAGCCAAACTAGAAGCCGTGGTGTACGCAGCGGAAGAGCCGGTGACCCTGGCGCAACTGGCGGCAATCTTCGCCGAGGAAGTTTTACCCGGACTGGAGGAATCCTCCCAGGCCGATGCGGCGCAGCTTCCGCTAAACGGTCTTGTCGACGAGGAAGGTCCGGCGCAGGAAACTTCCCAGGAAGCTTCCCCAGAGCAAGCCGAAACCGCGGCCGTGTCTGCTGAGAATGCCGGGGAAGCAAATTCGGCGGGGGAAAGCAATGAGGCAGCAACCGGCGAAGCGGCAAACGGCGAGGCAGCAAATGGCGAGGCGATGGAGAAGAAGCTCGCCCGGCAGCGTGACCGCAAAGTGCGGCAGGAGTTGCAGAGGGTTCTCGATGAGCTGATCGCAGACTATGCCAACAGCGATCGGGGCATGGAGATTCGGGAGATCGCGGGTGGCTACCGCATGGCGACCAAGCCGGAGTATCACGACGCGGTGCGGGGTTTTGTGAAGAGTCTCAAACCGCCTATGAAGCTCTCCTTGCAAGCACTCGAAACCCTCGCTGTGATTGCCTATAAGCAGCCGGTGACCGCGCCCGAGGTGAGCGAGATCAGGGGCGTCGACTCCGGTGGCGTGCTTGGTAGCCTGATCAGCCGGAAGCTAATTACCACCGCGGGAAGAAAGCCCGTCATTGGACGTCCAATCCTGTACAAGACCACCAAGGAGTTTCTCCTTCGCTTTGGCCTGAAGGATGTGAACGACCTGCCAAGCATGGACGAATTCGAAAAAATGGCGGGCGAGCTGTCAGAGCCAGAGGCTGAGGCTGAAGTTCAGGAAGCGACCATGGAGAGCTCCGAAGAGTTGCCGGCGGTTGAAGTTGCCACTGCTGACGCTGACGCTGAACCTGACGCTGAACCTGACGCTGAAGCTGACGCTGAAGCTGAGCACGCAGCAATGCAGGGTTCGGAGCAAGCGCCGGTTGCTGACGCTGCGGCTGCTGAGCCGGTAGAGGAATCCCCTACGGAAGCGACAACGGAGCCGCATCTATGACCGTTCTTCCAAAGGAAAGCGAAGAAGCCCAGAGAAACGAGCAGCGGCTGCAGAAGATCGTCGCCGCCGCCGGCATAGCATCGCGGCGCAAGGCTGAAGAATTGATCTCCTCCGGCCGGGTGCAGGTCAACGGGCAAATTGTAACTGAGCTGGGTTCGAAAGCGGACCCTGATCGCGATCACATCCGTGTCGACGGCAAGCTGCTCAAGAAGCCTCAGCAGTTCCGGTACTTCATGCTGAACAAACCGAGAGGTGTGGTCACCACGGTTTCCGATCCGGAAGGGCGGCCGACCGTGATGAAGTTTTTTGCTCGTGCCGGAGCCCGTGTTTTCCCGGTTGGCCGTTTGGACTACCAGAGCGAAGGCTTGCTGGTCATGACCAATGATGGTGAATTGGCCAACCTTTTAACCAATGCGGCATCGTTTGTTGAAAAGACCTATCTGGTGAAGGTGAGCGGCAAGCCCACGGAGCGTGAGCTGGAGCAACTGCGCCATGGGGTGATGGTAGACCGCGGACGGCGTGGAGAGCGCGCGGGCCGCGTTATGACCCAACCGGCAAGGATTCACCTCATCCGTGACACGGATAATCCCTGGTATGAGGTGGTTTTAACGGAGGGCAAGAATCGGGAAATCCGCAAAATGTTTGAAGAGATTGGGCATTTTGTGGAGAAGATCCGGCGGGTCGGTTTTGGTCCTCTGGTGCTCGATATCAAGCCGGGTGAAAGACGTGAGCTGACGGAAGAAGAAGTGAAGAAGCTGAAGCGCCTGCGAAACAGCCAGCCCGAGGCTCGAACAGGGCGTTCCAGTAGACGGTAGTCAGCGGCGACAGCTCCGGCGCGCAGGCCGTTGCATCCGGCGCACGCCCCCCGTTCTGGATGGAAAAGCGGATCCCCCTCCTCACCCCGGGAAAGGCCGCGGCATCTGCAGTTTATCTCCCATTAAATGACGCTTCGGGGCAACATGTCCCACGTTGATGCGCACCTCTGATGCGGAGCTGTCTCAACGGGTGAGCCGAATCTTTCATCCCCTGCCGAGGTATACAGCGCCGCGTATATCGCCATCTCAGTAGGACGAGGAGTGATTATGCTTCGTGACCGATCCGATCTCTCGACCGTTATTGTTGGCGTTTTTGCCCACGCGAGCGATGCTCGCCGCGCCTTGAACACCCTGCATGAGCATCAATTTCCCTCAAGCGAAGTAGAGGCTGCCTTCCGTGTGCCCGCGTTGGATAAGGAAACAGTGACCGGCCGGGAAACCGGGAAGTGGTTCGGACAGCTGCGGCAGATTTACCGCGGAAACGACCGACTGGAGAACACGCCGCAGGCAACCGCGACCGGGGTGGATCCCGAGGCAAAGCTCGCCAGTCCAGAACTCGTGCTTGCGCATATGGGTCTTTCCGAACGGGACGTTGAGGCTTTGCATCGCGATCTGGATCGGGGTGGGGCCATCGTCGTGGTCCAGGCAGGCGCTCGCAACCCGGAGGCACAAGCTCTTTTGGAGCGGTTCGGAGCGCGTATCGTCCAAGCCAGAACTTCGCAGGCTCAAACTTCGCACTCCGAAACTCCAGTTTCGCTGCCGCCGCGGGCGGAATCCGGTCCCGTCATCGTTACGTCTGCGCCTTTTACGGCGCCGCGATCCGCTGAACCAGGGCACGTGCAGCTTTTCGGCGAAGTACTGCGTGTTCACAAGGAGAAAGTGAGCAGCGGGGACGTACAGGTCCGTAAGGAATCTGTAACTCAGATGGAGACTGTGCAGGTGCCGGTAACGCGCGAGCAACTGGTCGTCGAACACGATGCAAGCGGGAGTTCCGGCGCGGAGGATGCTATCCGCATTCCGCTAAGCGAGGAGCGGGTTCGCATCGATAAAGACACTGTCTTGCGGGAAGAGTACAAGGTCGGCAAGCGGGAAGTCACACAGACGGAAACGGTAGGCGACAGTGTGCGCAGGGAGCGCTTGTTGATCGATGATGCTTCCGCGAGAGCTAACGATTAGACCGCAAAGCTGCATCTCAGTTAGAGAAAGCGACGAGTAGTAAGTCAGCCAACCAAGTTAGACCTATTAACGAAGCATAAGGAAGATACCATGGCTAATGAAACCAACGCAGCAGGCGTGGGCGCCACGCAGGTAGTGATAGGGCTATTTAACAATAGCAACGACGCGCAAGCAGCAGTGACCCAATTGCGGGCCAGTGGGTTTAGTGCCACCCAGATTGGCGCTGCGTTTCGCAACGCAGCAGCAGAACCCCGGTCCGCTGGCAGGAGCACCGACGCAAGTAAAGCCGGCGCTGTGAAACGGGACGCGGAGAATTGGTGGCAGAAGGTAAAGGACGCCTTCCGCCCCGACGACGATATGGAAAACAGGCGAGAAGTCGCGGCTGCATCGGAACCCAGCGTCGATCCATATGGAGCCGGTCGCTATACGCTTGATGATAATGAGTACGATTATGCCGGTGAGGACATTGAGGGTTCGCTGACCGAATCCGGAATTCCTTCCCATCGAGCGGCTTATCTCTCGCGCAATCTGCAACGAGGCGGGGCAATTGTTACGGTACGGGATACGAACCGAACCGCAGAAGCAGAGCAGATTTTGTCCGCGAATCATGGCAAGGTTCGCTATGAAGAACCGGACGTGAACAGGGCCGCCGTTGCGGAGTCGGCTTATGCGACGTCGGAGCCTTCAAATCGGTCTGGGGATTTAGCTGCAGGCCGTTCGTATGCGGATGCGCCGGCCAAGTTCGGCGATGAGCCACGGCCCGTCGACGCGGCAACTTTTACCGGCCGCGCGGTCACCGACACCGGCGATACGGGAGTCAGCAACAGAGCATCGCGGGACTCACTCGCCGATCGGGTACAGCTCTTTGGTGAAGTTTTGCGGGTACATAAGGACCGAGTAAGTCGGGGCGAGGTGCGCGTTCGCAAGGACGTAGTCACGGAAGACCAGAGTATTGAAGTCCCCATCACCCGGGAGGAGCTGGTTCTGGAGCGAGTAGAGGTTCCGAGCACGCCGGCGCCGTCTGCCAAGATTGGCCAATCCCAGGAGGTGCGCGTTCCGCTGGCCGAAGACAGAGTGCGGGTGGAGAAGCAGCCGGTGGTACGTGAAGAAGTAAAGGTGGGCAAGCGTGAGGTTGCCGATGTGGCGCGAGTGGGCGACCAGGTGCGTCACGAAGAACTTCGTGTGGACTCGGACGTCGAGCCGCCGAGAAAAACCGTGGCAGACGATCCGGCGAAGGGAGATCTTCGCCGTCGCGGGTGACGAAATGAAAATGGCGAAGACGATGGCAGCGGTGGGAGCGGCGGCAATCTTATTGGCCGCCGCTCCTGCGGCAGCAACGGCCCAAGAGGCCACAGCCGGTGCTGCCCAACAGTCCAACCACATGAGCGACCTGACCATCACGCGCAATATTCGCCGTGCTGTTTTGAAAGATAAGTCGCTTTCCATCGAAGCTCACAACGTGACCATTGTCACCAAAGACGGCAAGGTGACGCTGAAAGGTCCAGTGAAATCCGACTCGGAGAAGCAAACGGTCGAGTCGGCCGCAAACAACATTGCCGGACCAGGAAACGTCGACGACCAGTTGAGCGTTTCCCGCTAACGAACCAAACTTGAGGAGAAAGAAAATGGCAGGTCACTCGATTTTCGGTATCTACACCACCCGTCAGGGTGTCGAGGCAGCCGTAGAAGCACTGAGGGATGCGGATTTCCGCAGCTCGGATATTTCTGTCCTGGCTCCGGAAAACCTGGGTGACATCCGCGACATGGGCACGGTCAGGTCTTCGAAAGCGCCTGAAGGGGCAGCGACAGGCGGCACCTCCGGAGCGTTAGTGGGCGGAGTTCTAGGGTGGCTGGTAGGGATTGGCGCCCTGGTAATTCCAGGCTTGGGACCATTCCTTGCCGCAGGTCCGATTATCGCGGCTTTGGCCGGCGTAGGGGTGGGCGCGGCAATTGGCGGCGTAGCCGGGGCCCTGGTGGGATTCGGTGTTCCCGAGTACGAGGCCAAGCGCTACGAGACCAGGTTGGGTAAAGGAGGCATTCTGCTTTCGGTGCACGCCGATAACTCCGACTGGATTTCTCGCGCAAAAGCAATTCTGGAAAAAACCGGAGCGGAAGATATCTCCAGCACGAGCGAGAGCCGCGCGGCCTGAAGCAGAAGAAGTGTTGGGTGCCCATCCTACGCGTGCGCTGCGTAGGGTGGGATCGTTGTTTTTAATTGTCCAGCTGCGGATCTCGAAACCAGAGAAGAATCGACCACCCCAGCAAGATCAACAAATATACCGAGATCCGGAAAAACGAAAAGAATACGTAGTCGCTCATTTCGCGCCCCATGGTGAAATAACCACCTCCGGCCAGCAGAGCCGCGGAGTAGACGCCAAATCCGAAGCTGATGCCGGCGACGTGGCTGCGCCATGACAGGCGAAGCGGGCGAAGCAAAAAGGCGAGCATGATCGCCCACTCCAGCATGACCACCGCAAGCCCGAAGTGACTTACCACCAAGGCTGACCGCAGCGACATGTGGCGCGTCGGCGCCAGACGAGTCACCATCACAAGCCCACTGGCCAGCAAGAGCAGTGGCAATGTGAGGCGGCGTACCCCTCCCAATGGCCTGAGAGCGATCCAGATGAGTTCTGCCAGGACTGCAAATTGGAGCACAACATCCGTCAGATCAAGGATCGTGGTTGCAAACTGGTGCGCAGGATGGCCGGAGAAGCGTAAAGTCGCGGCGAGTCCCAGAGAGCGCAGAAGGTAAAAAGCGATCAGCAGCGTAAACCAGGGGAACCGGGCCACGCGCCGCCGTGCAAAAAGTACAAGCAGCAGAAGCAAATGCGCTAGGAGCCCAGCGGCCCAAATGAGGTGATTGGTCATGAATCGTATAAGGCCGGGTGAAGGCCAGAGTATCAGACCCGTCTCATGCGCGCGCTTTCTGTGCGAGTTGCATTAAACTTGTCCTGCATCCATTGCAAAAATTGCGAGGGCGAAGCTTGACCATGGAGTCGGGGACGGATTTCGCGCCTGTGCCTACATTCTGGCAATCCGTGCGCGAAGCCATGCGCGGCAGCCACCAGGACTTCACAGCGGGCAGCTTGAACCGCTCCATCCTGCTGCTAGCCATCCCCATGGTGCTGGAGATGGTGCTTGAGTCGCTGTTTGCCGTGGTAGACGTGTTCTGGGTCAGCCGGCTGGGAGCGGACGCGATTGCCACCGTTGGGCTGACCGAGTCCGTGCTGACCCTGGTCTTTGCCGTCGGCATCGGCCTGAGCATGTCGACCACCGCGATGGTCGCGCGCCGTATCGGTGAGAAGGATGGGGATGGGGCGGCGACTGCCGCCGTGCAGGCGGTCGTTCTCGGGCTCATCGCCTCGTGGCTGCTGGGAGCGCCGTTCTTCATCTTCGCGCCTCGACTGCTGGCGCTCATGGGCGCCACTCCGGCCATCATTGCCACCGGTTCGAATTACACGCGTATCGCTCTCGGCGGCTCCGGTGTGGTTCTGATGCTGTTTCTCAACAACGCCATCTTCCGCGGCGCCGGGGATGCCGCGATTGCGATGAGGCTGCTGTGGGTTTCGAATATCCTCAACCTGATCCTTGATCCTTGCCTGATCTTCGGTCTCGGCCCATTTCCCAAGCTCGGAGTCACCGGCGCGGCGCTAGCCACGTTCTCCGGGCGAGGGATTGGCGTGCTCTATCAGTTCTACCGGCTGAGCAAAGGCACGGAGCGCATCCGCATTTTGCGCCGCCACATGCGTATTCGAGGCGAGGTTCTATGGCGGCTCATTCGCGTTTCGTTTATTGGAATTTTGCAATTCCTGATCGGCCAGGCGAGCTGGATCGCGCTGGTTCGCATCGTAAGCTTGTTTGGTGCGCCCGCGTTGGCCGCCTACACCATCGCCATCCGGGTCGTGATTTTCGCCATATTGCCTTCGTGGGGGCTGAGCAATGCAGCCGCGACCCTGGTGGGACAAAACCTTGGCGCCGGGCATCCGGACCGCGCCCGGAGCGCCGTGTGGCGAACAGGCTTGTGGAACATGGCCTTTCTGGGTTCAGTCGGAGTCCTCTTTATTGCGTTCGCGCCCGCGATCATTCACCTTTTCACCAACGATCCTTTGGTGGCGCCCACTGCCATCCATAGTCTCCGCATCTTCAGTTGCGGCAATGTGGCTTACGCGTACGGCATGGTCCTGCTCCAGGCTTTTAACGGAGCAGGCGATACGCTCACCCCTATGTATGTCAACCTCTTCGGCTTCTGGGTTGTTGAGATTCCCCTGGCCTGGTGGCTGGCCATGCACACCTCGATTCGTGTCAATGGGGTTTTTGTCTCTGTCGTGATTGCTCAATCTGTCATTGTGCTCATCTCGCTAGTACTCTTTCGTCAGGGCCGCTGGGCCCAACAGCGCATTTAACGGAGGCGCCCGCAAGGCAGGCAATGGGTTCTTCTTTGACATCACCGGGTTTGTTCCCAGTAAGCTGGCCCCATCTGGACGGAGCTGACTTGCACGCGCGCTACTACTCCGAGTGTCGCGGCGGAGACTTCTTCGATGGGTTGACGGTGGGCGAGCGCGTGCTGTTCCTGCTGACCGATGTCGCCGGCGCCGGCCCCAACGTCCGCGAAGTGACGCAGAAGGCGCAAAGTGTCTTTCGCCAAACAGCGCAGGAGCTTTTCGAGCGATCGGAGGTCAACGAATCGGATGCGGTCGCCGAACTGACCCATGCGGTGAACCTCGCGTTGATAGAGGCTGCCGGAGGCGTGCGGTTTGCTCCCACGTTTTTGGGTTGTTTCAACCAGACTCTTGGCATCCTCACCTATTGCAATGGAGGCAACCTGCTGGCGTTGTTTCGCGAAGGCGATAAGGTTCGAGCCCTGGAATCAAGTGGAATGCCGCTCGGTCTCTTCACGCACACCACCTTTGAATCCGTGATTCTTGCATTGCAGAATGGCGACGCGTTGCTTCTGGCCACGAAAGGGGTTAGTGAAAGCAAGCGCGGAAAAGAGGAGTTCGGGGTCGAGCGAGTGATGCAGTTGCTGGCCGATTCACCGTCACTCTCTGCTTCTGAGCTCTGCGAGATTCTTCTGCAGCAGGCCCACGATTTTGCCGATGTGTCGTGGTGGCGCCTGCGGCGCGGAAGGCAGGCTGTTCCTCAGGACTTGACGGCCCTGGCC
>JBARKD010000784.1:0-2754 GCA_049800615.1 Acidobacteriaceae bacterium
GGGCAAGAGCGCGAACTGCGATCCGCTGGCCGGAGCCACTTCCTCAACCCGTCCCCGCAGAAGCAGACCGGGAATCGCATCCACTCGAATTTCCGCGACGTCGCCCCTTTGGATGCCGCGAATCTGGTTTTCCAGAAAGTTGGCTTGCACCCACGTATCGTTTTGGACCAGAGAGATTACCTGGGTGCCCGGGCTCACCAGCTGCCCCGGCCTGACCAGGCGCTCGCTGACGATCCCGTCTTCGGGCGCAACGATTTTTGTATAGCCAAGATTGGTCTTCGCCAGCGCCAGAGCAGCTTTTTGCAGTTCCACCGCTGCGTGAAGCTGAAGTTCCTGCGAATTGAGCACTTCTCGCTGGCGCCTCTGTGCTTCCACCTCAGATTGAGCGCCCGTCAACTGAGCCCGGGCGCGCGCCAGATCGGCTTGGCGGCTGGATAATTGAGCATTCGCTGTAGCCAGGTCTGCGTTGCGGATAGCGAGTTGGGACCGATAGCTTACGTCGTCAGCAACCGCCTGTTCGAGTTTCTGGGGGGTGGTGGATTCCGTGGCGATTAAGGCTTCCTGACGTTTGCGCTCCTTTGCGGTTCGTGTAACACTCGCCTGGATGGCCTCGATCCCGCCGTGTGCCCCGACGATCGATGCGTTTGCCGCTTCGATGCCGGCCTGGGCCGCAGAGATATTCGTTTCGGCGGTACGAACTCCATCCTCAGCTTCCACAATACGTTCGTCCTGCAGCTGTTTCTGTTTTTGATTGTTGACCACGGCAGCTTCAGCAGCGGCCACGGCTGCCTCGGCTTGCTGTACTTGGGCCGCAAAATCGTCGTCTCGTAATTCCACGAGCAGATCGCCGGCCTTCACTGCCTGATAATCCGAGACCGCAACTGTTGCGACCAGGCCCGCCACCTTCGTGCTCAACGGCGTGAGATCGGCATGCAAATACGCGTCATCTGTTTCCTGTACCGCTCGTCCGCCGGCCCACGCATTCCAGTTTGTAGTGATGAGGACGACGATTCCCACGGCAAGCAGGAGAATAATCGCCGGAACAAGCCATCGTTTGAGGCGGGACGCGATCGTGGGCGCCGGTTGCGGCAGAGACTCTTTCGAATCGGGCATATTCGTATGCTTCGAGCACACGCTGAAGCAATCCGAGCGCGGCGCTCAATGGGAGAGAGCCGGAGATAAGGCATATTGTTTGATCTCATTGACCGATCCAACAAAACTTCTCGGCTGTGCTCTACGCCTTTGAAGATTCCTGGAGGGGAGACAATTGGTCCGGGATGGCGCCAATGCTTTTGCGGATTCCGGCCTCGGCCCCACGGGACCGCAATTCGCACCAAATCCTAAAGGCACAAATGCCACTTTACACCGCGATCACGGAGCAGGATTTTGTTTCCGTTGAGACGAAGACTAGGATTGCCGAGGAGATCACGCGCATACACGCCGCGGTTATGAAGGTTCCGAAGACCTTTGTTCGAGTCGTCTTTCTTTCCTATCCGCGGCATTCCGGATACGCGGCGGGAGAAGAGGCTCCCACGGCGGCACTCAACTGTGTTCTGCGGAGTGGCCACACTGTGGACGAAAAGGCGGATCTGTTGAAGCAACTGTGGTCAATGTTTCAGAAGCTAACCGGAATCGCAACGGAGCAGCTGGCGATATCCCTCCAGGAGATCCCATCGAGTAACGCCATGGAGATGGGGCAGGTCATGCCTGAGGTAAGCCACGAATAGCAGCGCCCGCCAATCCGCACGACGCTATCTTACCGGGGAGAGCCTCAACTCGGGGAGAGCCTCGATAAATAATCCATCTCCAGCTCGCCCTCGTAGGTTTCGGCGCCGATCTTCAACGCTTCCGCCACGCGCGCCTGCGTCACCTCGCTAGCGACACTTAAATCGGACTCATGGGCTTCCACCAGAAGCCCCTCCGCTATGGAACCAAACGCGCCAGTATCCACGGCGGCCTTGGCGTGAGCGATGGCGTGGGCAGGAAATGAGGCGATACGGCGAGCTAGTTTCTCGACAAAAGACGCCAGCTCCTCCGCTGGCAAGGCTCGATTGATATAGCCGTAACGCTCTGCCTGCTCCGCCGACAGATCATTGCAACCCAGCAGCACCTCCAGGGCGCGTCCCCGCCCGATGAGCCGCGGCAATCTCTGCGTAGCGCCGCCGCCGGGAACCAGCCCAACCGCCACCTCTGGATGGCCGAAGATCGCTTTGCCAACGGCAGCAAAACACATATCCATTGCCAGCGCGATTTCACTTCCACCGCCGCGGGCCCGTCCCTCGACTTTGGCAATGGTTACCTTAGGCATGTTGCGGAACCGCTCGCCGATCGTCTGTGTAAAACGAAAGCCGCGCGTGTGGGACACCGTTTTGGAGGCGTTTCCAACCCGGCCTAAACCGGAGTGGGCTATAAAGAAATCAGAAAGCGCGCTCTCGAAGATCACAACCCAAACGCTCTCATCGGCCTCCAGCTCTCTGCCAAGCCTGTCGAATTCCTGCGACAGAACTTCATCAAGAAGATTTATCGGTGGGTGATCGATGCTAACGAATGCAACTCCAGAATCAAACCCGAACCTGAAACATTTGTAGTCAGAATATGGCATGTCAGACTTCAGCGATTATTGGGTTAACTAACTGCCCAAGGCCTTCCACCTCTGTGACCATGGTTTCTCCAGGACGCAGCCAACGACGTGGAGTGCGTCCAAGCCCAACACCCGCGGGCGTTCCCGTGCTGATGATGTCGCCGGCCCTGAGT
>JBARKD010000785.1:0-9526 GCA_049800615.1 Acidobacteriaceae bacterium
CGTCAGCTAAAATCTGGTGATTTCAAAGTAGCCCACTACCCAGAATTGTCATCCCGCTGTCGCGAACTGGAAGGAAAGAAATCTTTACCCACTCATGGTCCGAAATGACCTCGATTGGAATCTATAGAGTCGGGCACGAGCACAGAAAAGCTGACGTTGGGCGCGACGGCAACCGCCTGAAATCCCGACACCCATAAATGATTTATGGGGGCGGGAAATTAAAAAATTTGGCCACCTTGTACAAAATAAAAAGTTTACCGTCTCCGCTTGGCCACCTTGTAGAAAGTAAAGGACTTAAAGCATTTTTCCTAACACTGTGGTCTGGCGACACCGGTTATGTGCGGCCATTCTTCGACGGAATGCCCGCGTAAAATTCAGCTGCCCGGTCTACACCACTAGGAAAATTGCTATAGGGCCTGGAGAAATCGGAGTGCAATGGAGGGTCCGCGCTCAGTGCGCCCCTCGGAACCACCGCTCTTTGACAATTTATTGAAAGGTAGCGAGCCGGGGAACAGCCGCTCCGGTTCGCTTCGGGCGCAAAGCGGCTCTTTGGGCCACAAAATTGGTTTGTCCATCGAGCCGCTACACTTTGAAACCCACGCGACTACACACTGCCGCGGGGTTTGTTCTTTCGGACATAGTCCGTATCCTGGGTAGGCTCGGATTCACACTCGATCGCTATCGTCGTGACGGGAGAATCAGGCGCCGCCTGCGGTAAACCGACGAGCTTCGTCTGAAAGTCGTCTTGTGTGAATCTGACCTCAGTACCGCCTTTTAGCAAATGCGCCGACTTTACTTTGGTTCGCAGACCGCTGATGGCAACGTATTCCCCCGGCCAAAAGTGCACATGCATGTAGAGGGTGTTTCCCGTTCGAGTAAAGCTGGCATAGTTCGCCCGTCTCACCTGGCACAGGTCGGAAGCATAGATCGTCTGCCCGTTGGTCTTCATCCACTCGCCCACCTCCGTAAGGATGCGGGTGGAGGCTTCGGGAATGGATCCATCCGGCTTGGGGCCAATGTTGAGGAGATAGTTTCCGCCATCCCGCGTGCACTGAATGAGGTTTCGTATGACCGTCCGCGATGACTTCCAGTTGTCATCGGCCCGCTGGAAGCCCCAACTGTCATTGAGGGTCATACATGCTTCCCAAGCCTTGCCGTTTGTCTCCGCAACAATCCTCTGTTCCGGGGTGGAGAAATCCCCTGCGAGCTTGTTGCGATTGTTCACAATGATTTCGGGTTGCAGCCGGAAGACCATATCGTTCATCTTCACGGATTCCCAACCATTCGCATCCAGTGGCCACGCAACGTCGTACCAGAGCACATCGACCTTGCCGTAGTTGGTCATCAATTCTTCGATGAGGCCATGGGTGTAATCGACAAAGCGCCTGCGCGCGGCCTCGTCCGTTGCGCATTGCGCGCCATCGGGATGGTGCCAGTCCATCAGGGAGTAGTAGAAGCCAACGTGTAACCCTTCCGCCCTGGCTGCTGCCACGTACTCCTGCACCAGGTCGCGTCCCGGACCCTGCTTGGTCGCGCAATAACTCGTGAGCTTGGTGTTGAAGTTGCAGAAGCCTTCATGGTGCTTGGTCGTCATCACCATGTATTTCATCCCGGCGGCTTTAGCCAGCTTCGCCCAGGCCCGGGCGGAGTTTGGCGCGGGACGGAACGTGGTTGCGTGAGGCGTGTATTGATCGATCGGGATGGCCTCATCTTCCATGACCCATTCATGACGCCCAATCGTGCTGTACACGCCGAAGTGGATGAACATGCCGAACCGCGCCGCATGCCACCATTGCATCCGCTCCGCTCGCGTCTGATCCTGTCCGGGTGCGCTCCCCGGATTGCTGCTCTGTCCTGCACCTGCTTGAGCCAAGGTCCCGGGAGTGCCAAGTGCCGCCAGTGAGGCTCCGGCTCCTTTGAGCACGTCGCGCCGGGAGAATTGCCGGTCCATCTTAACTACCTCGAAGGAGTGGATTGGTAATGAAGCGCTGGCCTGCTTCGCGCAGGACGGCCGTATGATCTATCAGATTCTGAACTTACCAGAACTGGCATGGGAAAGAAAAGCTTCCCTCGCATCGTCTTTATGGCCGGCTCTACAGGCTGCGGAAAAACGCGCCGAAGCAACGAGCGAGGTGCTAGATAATTTATCCCTGCCTAGACAAGTGGCTACGCCTGGTAGGCTTGTCGAGCCGCTGCGTTGTTTTCCGCAGCCTGTCTAGAGGAGGTTGCGGAGGACGACAAAAACCAGGAGACAGTCTGTGATGATGGCCGCGACCAGCATCGCCGACCGGACAACACTCAAGCCGATGGGCGGGACTCTGCTCGAGAGCTTCACGCCGTCCGGGATGATTTGACTACGCACCATGGCTTTATAGGAAGCTGCCGGGGCGCTGGGGGTTGTTGCAACTTTCGTGTTACGAACAGGAAAAGCGGAGCCTGATCGGCTATTTTGTCCTCGCTTCACCGGTTTGCTGCCGAGCCGTCGGAGGAATGTGTCGACCTTGCTTTATCTTCCGCAATAAAAAGGGCTCGCTGGGCATCGGCATTGTTGGGGTCGCGGCGCACGATCTCTCGAATCTCCGCAATTCCCTCGTCCCAACGGTTTAAGCGGCACAGGGCAAGGGCGAAATTCAGGCGATAGCCGTCTTGTTCCGGAACAAGCTCCGATGCGGTCCGATACTTTTCGAGAGCTCCTGCGAAGTCGCCGCGTTGTTCCAGGGCCACACCCTCATCGTCGTTACGTTTTGCCTCCATAGAATGCAGGTTTGCCTGGTCATCCTGGTGAACCAGTTGCCGTAGTTCGGCGTCGTAGCGGTTGGCTGCAACTGTGTCCCCGGCCTGACGGAGCGCGCGCTGCAATTTATAGAGCGTCCCCCAATCGTCGGGCGAGATGGCCAGCGCCTTTCTCAGAAAAATCGAGGCCTCGCGCGGCTTGCCCAGGCTGAGGTATTCGGAACCGAGCTCATATTGCGCGTTGAAATCGCGTGGAAGAAGTTCGGCAGCGCGCTTGAACGCGGTGAGGGCGCCCACATCGTCCAGGGCCGCTCTTCGCGCCACTCCCAGAAGGAATAATGCTTCCGGGTAGCCGGGGCGCGCCCTCAATGCCGCCTGAAATTCGCCGGAAGCTTTCTGGTAGCCGTTCTGTTGCAGGTAGATCTTCCCTAGCAGAAAGTGCGGTAGCGCAACCGCCGGCTTCCCGCCCTCCAATTGGATGGCGGTTTCCAGGTGCCGCGCCGCCGCGTTCAGATCTCCGGATTGAGCCAGCAGGAGCGCGAGACTGACGTGCACTTCCGCCAAGTGCGGGTCTAGTTCGAGGGCTCGGGTAAACGCCTCCTGTGCCGGGCCGGTCTCAAGGAAGCGCGCGAGTACAGTTCCTAAGGCGTTGTAGACTTCGGCCGTATTTGGCTGGAGACGAGCCGCGGTCGTGAGCTCGTCGATTGCAGCAGATCGCTCGTTTTGCATGGCGAGACTTTCCCCAAGCAGAAGGTGCGCCTGCGCATTCCCGGGCTCCGCTGCGAGGAGAGGACGTAACAGGCTTTCGGCCTGCGTGAATTGCCCTGAGCGATACAACACTCGAGCTTTATCAACTAGGGAGGAACTATTCTGACCGGGAGCGGAAACACCCAGGGTCAGAGTAAGAGAGCACGCCAGCCAAGCGAAGATTCTTGAGGACGATCGAGCCAGCCTCGACCATAGCGAATCGAACTTCACGATGCGACAGATCGGACTATCCCCTCGCCAAACTCACACTTTCAGATTACCGGGCAGTCTATACACAAGCAATGCCCGCTTATGGCGTCTGCCCGGCCCAGACGCTGCCAGTGTCAAAAGTTGACTCTCAACGTAAATTGCAGTTGCCGCGGAGGATTACCGTTTATGAGCGATGTAACGGTTCCGAAGCCGGCCGCATTTTGTGTATTGTTCGGAGCCGCGTAGTTGATGATATTGAGAACGTTGAAGGCCTCGGCACGAAACTCAAGGTAGGTGCTTTCTTTCCAGATGGGAAATCGCTTGAACATCGAAAAATCGAATTGGGTGACGTGATCGCTGGAGAGTTCGTTCCGCGGGGAGTTGCCGTAGCTGTAACTGGGAACGGAAAAGGCAGAGGTGTTGAACCACTCCTTGGTCGTGGGGTGGGAAAGGTGGGCACTCCCGGTCTGGTTGGCGCGCGCATAGCCGATGCCAAAGACGGTTCCTCCTACGTTGGCCACATCGCCGTTGACTAACACGCTGTAAGGCTGCCCGGAGCGAATGCTGAAGATCGAGTTACTCTGCCATCCGCCCAGGACCCACGCGCCCGGGCCGGATCGCAGGTACTGGCGTCCCCTGCCAAATGGAAGCTCGTAGATGATCGCGGTAGAAAGAAATTGCGGGACATTAAACGCGGACGGGCCGTTGTTGGCAGAGGGATGGTAGTAGTCCTGAATGCCTGCCCCGCCTCCTCCCGGTCCATTTTCGGATGCGAAGAAACCGCTGGCGCCGTTGTCGGTGGCTTTCGACCATGTGTACGAGATCAGGAACTGCAAGCCATTGGTCATGCGCTGATTGGCGCTTACCTGGAGCCCGTTGTAAGTTGCTACGCCTATGCTGCGCCCGAAATAAACGTTGCCCTGACCAGGCCATGGTCGCAAAGCCTCCACCTGAGCTTGTGTACCGGTGCTGGGATGCACAGCCTGGTTGGCGGGTCCGGTGTAGTCCATGTGATGCGTCGAACTGCCTACGTATCCTACCGACACGGTCAACTGGCGGGTCGCCTGTCTTTGAATTTCCACGTTCCATTGATTGGAGAGCGGGGTTTGTTTTCTCGGATCCGCGTTCCAGAATAGAGTGCCCCACGGAGCGGCGGTGGGCAGAGGAGCGGCGCTCAGAGTCTGCAAGTTCTGCAGATAAGTAAGAGGCTGCCCCAATGTTCCGTTGATCGACTGGAACACGGTCTGGGCAGCAGGCCAGTTGCCTACGTGGTTGGCCATGTCCTGGATGAATCCGGCAAACTCGTCATAGACGAGCCCGTATCCCCCACGAACAACGGTATTCGCATCCACAGAGTATGCGCCACCGATGTGAGGGCCAAAATTGAAATTCACCGCGCAACGGAAAGAAGCGCAAGGCGCGAGCCCAATGTGATTGCCCTCGGGAATATTTGCCAGGTTGCCGTCCCCGGGAATGCAGGGGGCTTGCATTGCCGTATCGCATGCAGGCGGTAAATGGTTACCGCTAATGTCGTACGTGCCGGAGTTGACATCAAATCCCCCGAATATCGTTCCGTTCAGATTGGAAATTGGATTCAGCTTGTCATAGCGCAGGCCGGCGTTGATTGTGAGCTTGGGCGAAAACTTCCATTGATCTTGAAAAAAGAATCCCCACTCGGTGAAGGATTCGGTCCACTTCTGACCTATGTAGGTTTGCCCGACAGGAACGCCGATCAACGCCGAGGCCAGCGATGCGCCCGTCGTTCCGACATTGTTTGGGTCCTGCGTGGTGGAGTTGTTAAAGGCATAAAACTGCTGGTTATAAGACGGAGTCGCATAGTACTGATTGATGGATTGATAGCCGCCGGAAAAGAAATGTTTTCCTTTCAGCCATGAAACCGTCGCGGCAGTTTGATAAACGTGGTCTTGCTGATTGATAAAAGCTTCCCCGGTGCCGCCCTGGTTTTGCGCGCCTGACGGACTGCCCCACGGCGCCTGGAGCTCCAGAGCCGGGACACCGTAGGTGCCGATTCCGGCAAAGCCGGCCGACGTTGCCGCCCCTGAACCGTTGGAAAAGACGGTGCTCTCTATGTATGGAGTACGGGAATAGCCGAACTTGGCGTCCAGCGTTATGGACTGCGAAAACTGATGAATCCAGTCTCCCCCCACGTTGACCCGGGGACGGTCGATGTCGGTGCTCAAGAGCCTGGTGATGGGGTTCGTGTCTATGGTATGGAAATGCGTGAAGCGCCCGGACAGAGTATCTTTTGTGCCCAGATTCTCGTCGATCTTGATCTGATAGGTATTGCTGGTGTCGGTAAGAGGCGCGTTGTTCTGCGCGTTGTATTGGGGCAAAGCAGGATTGGAATAATTGGGGCGGTCCCAATAGCTATTAAAGAAGGCAACAGCCTGTGGATTCAGCCGGTCGGAAGGGATCTTGTTCCCGGGAAATTGCTGCACCGTGTAGCCGCTCGGCGCGGTCGCACTCGGTGCCAAAGTCAACGGATCGTAGACATTCTGCTGGACGATCGATTGAGAAAAGTCTCCTGACAGCTCGGCTGCGGTCGGAACATAGTAGAAGCTCTGGTCAGGCTTGCTGTATCGCCAGCCGTCATACGCGAAGAAGAAAAACGTTCTCTTTCTGCCATCGTAGACCTTGGGGATGAAGACCGGGCCGCCGATCGTGGCCCCAAATTCATTCTGATGATACGCGGCTGGTCCGGTGGTCAGAGCGTCGAGAAAAGGATCGCGGGCGTCGAAGAAGTTATTTCTTAAGTCCTCCCAGGCGGAACCATGGAGGTTCGACGTTCCGCTCCTGGAGACAAGATTGATGGTTCCGCCCATCGATCCGCCATATTCGGCATCATCGTTGTGCGATTGGACTTTGAATTCCTCCACCGACTCGATGATGGGGGTGATCGCGTAACCGCTGGCAACATTCGTCGAGTTCCAGATGCCATCCAGATAGTAAAGATTCGAGCGGTTCCACTGGCCGTTGACGTTAGGGCGAAAGGTCGGCGTGCCTGGGATGGTGACATCCTGCTGATAGCTTGTGCCGCTGCTGGCGCCCTGCTCATTCTGCACCGGCGTGACGCCCGGAGTCAGCGTCAGCAGCTGGGTGAAATTGCGTCCGTTCAAAGGCAGCTCGTTGACTGCTCTTGAATCGATGACCGTGCCCAGGGCAGAGCTCTGTGTTTGTAAAGCTGGAGCAGCGCCGGCTACTTCAACTTTTTCCGCCACGCTGCCGATGCTCAGAGCATAATTCAAGGCCACGATCTGATTCACCTGAACGGTGATGTTGTTCTGTTCCGCTTCTTTGAATCCGGAAGCCTGCACGCGGACCGAGTAAGTCCCAATCAACACATTGGTAAAGATGAAACGTCCATCCTGATTGCTTACGGCGGTTCTGTTTACGCTGGTGTTCTCGCTGGAGAGAGTGACGGATGCCTGCGGGATGGCCGCTCCGGTCTGGTCCGTCACCGTCCCGCTGACCTCACCTGCCGCGGTTTGCGCATAAGTCGAAGCCGAGCCCATGAGCATGACAACCGTCAGCAGCAGGGCAAGTTTAGCAACCACCCGCATCATGTGCATTGCGGTTATGACCTCCAAAATTCACTCAGATACAACAAGCCGAATTCAACCGGCCGCATCTCCAGCGAATCCGCCGGGAGTTTTCCGACGCATATCGGGAGCGTTTCTCAACCTAGTGCAGGAATCTACAAACGGGAAATAACGATCGGCTTCTCATTTTGTCAGTCAATTGCTATCACTTTTTGTCGTGCGCTCTATGCGAAGCGAGGCGGCCCGTTAGCCGGCGATGACGAAAACAGGGGGGAAGGTCGCGCAGTGAGGGGCCTGACTCCAGGCTCTTTTGCATTTTTTGCCGCTTTGCGGCAGAGATCTTCCTATGTCCAGAACTGGGGCCCACCGAGGGAGGCTACGCGGTCTCAACATTTCCACCAAGTTGGGAACAGGCAAAGCGGCTTCGCGTGGAAATCGATGGCATGTGGAAGAGGCTCACCGCCTGATGTCGGAGCCGCGGGGCGCCTCCCCCTGACGGCGATATTGCATAGGCGAATAGCCCATCATTCGTTTGAAAACACGATGAAACTGGGGATAGCTGCCGAAGCCTGCCTCGAGGGCGGCATCGAGCATGGTCCGCCGCTGGCCCGTGCCGTAGATATCGAGGAACCGCTCTACTCGCTGGCGGTTGCGGAAGTCTACCAGGGCAAAACCAGTCTGCTCTTTGAATAACCTGCTCAATCGGGTTGCGCTTAGACCGGCGCGATGGGCGAGCGTATCAAGCGAAAGTTCGTCATCCTGATCGCTATGACGGATCATATGCGCAGCCCGTTCCACCGCGGGATGCAGGTCGCGAACGGGAACATCCGCGGAACGCTGGAAGCAGCGCCAGGCATACATCAGCCCGTAAGAGAGGCCGGCATTGAGCAGGGTTAACTGGTCCGCGGAAGCGGCGATCTCGCTGAAAAGATTTTCCGCCCATCCCACGTCCCGTTCCGTAAGGCGGCGGCAAAACTCGCCGCTGGGATCGGTTTGCAGCAGAACGCGCTCTTCGGAAGCAGTGGCGGTTTTCTTGACCATGCGCCTCTTGAAAACGCCGATCCACATCTCGAAATCAGCGGTTTGCTCGAAAAGCAAGTGCTCCTGGGCGGGAAACAGCCAGAGCAAATCGCCGCGCCGGATCTGGAAGCGCCGGTTGCGGAGAAGGTAAGTACCGTGGCCCCGTGTTACAAGATTCAGCTCGAGTTCCGCATGATGATGCCTCTTGTGCAAAGCGCCCAGGTTGCGATAATGCCAGACGCTACCATCGCATTCGGTCGGCAAATTGAGGCGGGTCCGCATAACGACAGAAAATGATAACAATTGAAATGTGAAATGAGAAGCGGCTGCCGGCAATGGCTGACTAGAGTGCTAGGCATGATGATTTCCCCATCCCAGCAAGAGCAATACCGCTCGGAAGGTTACCTCATCCTTTCCGGTGTAATTCCGCAGCGCGAGTTAACGATGTTGCGGGAAGAATGTGCGTATTACCTGGGCTACTACGATGCGCTGATGGATAGCAAGGGAGTGGAAACGGAAAACCTCAGCCATCGGGGAAAGCGTTATTTCATCAACAACCGATACCGGTTAAGCCCCCGGCTGTGGCAGTTCGTCTTCAGCGATTTGATGGCCCAGGTGGCGGAGGCCACGGTAGGTCCCACGGCATATTTGTTCCATGAGCAATGGGTGGTCAAAGGGGCGGAACAGGGAATGAAATTCTCCTGGCATCAGGATAGCGGTTACGTGAAGTGGTACGATCCGACGACCAGCCACCGGCCTTATGTGACCTGCTGGTGCACGCTCGACGATGTGAGCGAAGAGAATGGGACTGTTTACCTCTTGCCGCATTCCCGCGCAGGCACCAACCGGCAAATTATCGATCACGTCAAGGAATCGGGCACAAACGACTTGATCGGATACGCTGGGTCGGATCCAGGAGATCCGGTGATCGTGCCTTCGGGCAGCATTGTGGCCTTCGACAGCTTTGTCTTTCATCGCAGCGGGGCGAATCGCACGGAGAATATGCGCCGCATTTATCTACCGCAATATAGTGCTGCGCCGATTCTGCGCCCTGATGGCAAGCCGTGGGCGATGGCGACACCCTTCCTCAAGGAGGGAAAAAACGTATATGACCACGACGGCGACACTCCCGACCGTTACGGACCTTTTCCGGACAAATCGAAAGAAGGGGCCGGAGCCGCATGAGCCGCCGTTTCGTTGTGCAGCGGGATTCAGCGATTGCCTCGTAGAATAGAGAATAGAAACTTCACTAGCCC
>JBARKD010000786.1:0-1531 GCA_049800615.1 Acidobacteriaceae bacterium
TCCCCGGCGTCTATCAAATGGACCTGATGTCGGCCCTCTTTGGAGACCAGGATGACCCCAGCCAGTACGTCAAAGGCGGCATCGACACCTTCTGGGGCAAGCCCTTCCCCATCGTCGAGTTTGACCCTTCGTCCCATTCCGGCAAGAAGTGGCTGGATAAGATGGCCAACAAGCTGGTGGCCACCGGCACCCTGTGTCATCACATCTCTAACGACGCCCCGCGGGACATCAGCGATCTCGATAACGCTAAGCGCAAGGCCGGCATTGAGGTCGCGAAGAAGTGGCTGGACGGCGCGCAGATGCTGGGCGCAAAATCGATGCGTGTAAACTGCGGCGGGCCACGCATTGCGCCCGCTCCCATCACGGGTCCCGGCGGTTACGCCACCAACGATCTGCTGGAGCAGTACCTGACAGCCTGCATCGAATCGTTCAAGGAAATGGCCGACTATGGAGCCATGCGCGGTGTGCGCCTGACCATGGAGAATCACTGGGGCATCACGGCCGATCCGATCAATATCAGGACCATCGTGGAAGAGGTGAATCATCCCTTCTGTGAAGCCAGCCCCGACTTCGGCAACTGGGAGCACAAATACCACGTCTACCACGGCCTGAACGCCCTGGCCCCCTACGCCCACACCACCTGCCACGTCAAATACTGGGACCGCTGGGAGGAAATCGACGTGCAGCGCAATGTGCGGATCATGCTGAACAACGGCTTCAACGGCGTCTTTGCGCTGGAGTATGAAGCGGGCCCGTGGAACGGAATCGAGGGCGCGCAACATCTGTACCAGGAAGTGCTGGCAGCGCTATAGAGCAAACACACGGCTGCAGCTCAATTGGGGGGGCCGTTTTCGCCTAATAAGCTAATGCGGAACCCCATGGAAACCAGGGGACGTTCGCCACGTTACCTGAATCTATTCCTTAACATTGCAGGTCCAGGTTTCGGGGATCGGCGAAAAGTAACCTATGGGCGAAAGAAGACCCGTTTGCGGTGAACTTTTCGTCTGTCCCTCCTCGGTCCCGTTTGCGGTGAACTTTTCGTATGTCCCTCCTCGGTCCTTGTGCTCGTCCCCTTTGTCTCGCGTTTTCTCGCAACCGGCGGGCATGTCCATTCTGCGACCCTAGTTTGCAGCTCCAGTCCTAGAACGGACGTAGACGCGCAGATCCACTGAACCCGTGACTTGCGACAGGGTCGGCAGGCGGGCAACTAGTTCCTGAAGCTCCGCCGGAGAAATGTGACGGGCGGAGGGCCCCATGCTCGCCAAGGCAGCGACCACTGAACGCTCGAGCATCATGCCCCATCTCACCGATTCCACTTCCGCTTGTTGAAACCACGGCGATAATGACGCTGCGAGTCGAACTTCCTTTTCAGGGTCAACGTTCAAAAGGCGGAGGCTCTTGCGTACCTCCTCAAGATGAGCCTGGGTCGGCACGGCGACGATGAGCTTGCCACCTGGTCGCAGGGTACGGGCTAGTTCACGCGCAGGCCGTGGAGCAAAGATGCTCAGCGCAATGTCTGCACTTTCGTCTT
>JBARKD010000787.1:0-10299 GCA_049800615.1 Acidobacteriaceae bacterium
TCCCTAGGCTGTGGTAGCTAGGGACTTTTCTTTGCCTCTGGCTTGGACCAAAGCGTCCCAATCCAAAAGAGCGTAAGCTTGAAGATGTTGCTACGGATCCCCTCCTCGCTTCCAGCCTTAGCGAAGCTCTAGCCGAGCCCAGGTTCACGTATACAACGGGACGATAAGTGGCATCTATGAGTATCCAAAAGGAATTTGGCGTCCGCAATCCTCCGTCCCCCCGACTGAGCGTGGTAGAGGGCAAGCAGAACTCGGTCACGCGGTGCGCAAATCTACAATGTTCTAAAGAACTGCTCTATCTCCGAGAGGGATCGCTCCGATTGCTCGAATTGGAATCGGATTCTGACGATCAGTCCCCTCAAGATGATGGCGCACTTGCGATGAAGCCTCTGCGCGGCAAGTTTTTTTGGCTTTGTGGTGAGTGCTCGAAGACACACATCGTTAAGCAATGGACGACTTCAGGACTGGTCCTAGTTCTTCGCACCCAGAAATCGGCTGGCACCGGGCCCAATCTAATTACTCCTGCAGCGGTCGCAACGACGCAGCCGCTTCCAGTGTCGCTGACTGTCCTGCCCATACCGCCGACGGGGCATCCGCTCCCTCGGCCCGCTTCGCTTGCGTTGCGTAGAAATTTTCTTGGTCCAAAGACAGGCTGACCCCGAAAACCGTCTCCAACTTCCCGCGACATGCCCGGAGTGTTTCCTTATCAGTATCAGGAGCCGATTTGCGGTCGAGTCACAGTCAGGCCGGAAGAGATCCTCCATAGGTCGGCCACTAGGTAACTCGACCATTTTACTGCCCCAATTTCGCCGCAAATCAAGACGAACCTGAGACAGCGCTGTTCGTTAGCGCGGAGACTCTCGATATTAGAATCGAGCAGCAAATTGGTTGCCAGCATCAGAATCAACGGAGCCCATCTATCAGCAATCACCTGGCGCGAATACCACGAAGCAACGAAGCATAGCGTTGAATCGCTGAGGCGAATGCGGCATGTTCTTGACTGGGCAAATATGCCTGATCCGTTTCGTCACTACGAGGGCGTGCCGGTTCTCGATCTGCCAGCAGATCCGCCCGGCCCCGAAATGCCTGCGCTCGACGTACTACAGGGTACCTCCGGCTCCACTCCTGTAGTTGACGGTCCAGCTTTCCTCTCGCAACTCCTCTTCTATTCCGCCGCGATTAGCGCGTCTAAGTTTGTCCCCTCCACCGGACACGAGTACGCGCTAAGAGTGAATCCGTCCTCCGGGAATCTTCACCCAACGGAATTCCACTTCTTCACGCGGGGTCTGAAAGGAAATCCAGATGGGTTGTATCACTACGATCCATCCAGGCACATGGCTGAGCAACGCGGGCGCGGTAGCTCTGAGATGGACCTGCTCGGCGGTGCAGCGCCAATTGTGTTCGTTTTGACCAGCATCGTGTGGCGCGAGGCATGGAAATACGGTGAACGTGCATATCGATATTGCTTGCACGACATAGGGCACGCTTGGCAAGCGCTTGCACTCTCTGCAAGGGCCATGGGATGCGACAGCTTTGCGATGGGAGATTTCCCGGACGATGAAGTGGCGCAGTTGTTTCGCCCGAACAGGGATGAGTGGCCAATGCTGGTCGTCAGCCTGCACGGCAAGTCCATCCCAGTGCGCGACGCAGACACCGGCGAGACTGTCTGGTTTGGCGGGCAGGCAAACCAGCTTTCGAAAGAGACGATTGCTCACCCGCTGATCGACGGCATCCACTTCGCCACGAAGCGAAGCAACAGCGAGAGCAGTGGTACTTTCTTCGTTGAGTCGGCCCCAACTGGCTGCGATGAGATCAAGCTGCCTTCTCCGGCTTTATCGCCTCGCAGTTTTGGCGAGGTCGCCCGCATGCGACGCTCGGCGCTCGACTTCCTGGGAGGAAAACAATCGATGTCAATGACGGAGTTATCGGCCATCTTTGCCGTCACAGCCCAGCCATTGTCGGCAGACTTTGCCCGCACGCGTTTCATCCAGTTGTATTTGTATGCTCATCGCGTCGATGGGTTACAACCGGGAGTCTACAGATGCTGGCCGGAGCGTGCCGAGTTGGAGCAGGTGAAGAGCGGCGACCAGCGCGTAGCGGCTGCTGGTCTGAGCCTCGGGCAGGACCTGGCTGGTAACGCCTGCATTACCTTTTCGATGATCGGCGATCTCGATCGTGCCACTGGCATCTATGGCGATCGTGGTTATCGCTACGTACATTTTGAAGCAGGCGCTATTGGCCATCGCCTGTATCTCGCCGCTGAGGCACTTGGCCTGGGTGCCACCGGCATAGGTGCCTTCTACGATGATGAGGTGCACCGGCATCTCAACTTGATGCCGAAACAAGGACAGGTCATATACCATTTTGCGATTGGCCATCCGATCCCCGATCCGCGCGTTTCCGCATCCAATACGCCACAGGGAATTACATGGTAGGCATACTCGTGCATGGCGACAATCACTTCGTTGTGCATGGCCCATTGCCGGATCGAGACGCTGCACGGGCACTGATTCGACACTGGTCCATCATCCAGATTGGAGCGACAACGCCGCCTTCGCTCGAGAGATGGCGTATCAGCACGAAGGAGTTCCGAGAAGATCTGGAATGGGCAGTGAATGTTCCGGGAGACAGTAAGATTTCTCCTGCAGTAGCGCAGTTGCTGGTTGAACTAGCGGCGCGGGGAATTACCATCCACAATTCCAGTGTCGACTACTGGTAGAAGTTTTTCGAACGTCCTCCGACGCAATGTCAATGAGTCCTCGCGTAAACCGAAACGCGCGATACCGAAAATACCAGGCGCTAACCTACAGGCACTAATTCCGGGCTGCACTGGGAATTGTGAATGAATTTGACAGCGTCTTCCGCCGTGAATCTTCCCATAAGCAGTGCCAGCTTACGGTTAGTTGTCGTCTGGAAGGGAGCCCGGTCAATCCGCCGCACATATTCGGGGGCACGAGAACCACCACGGTTCACTTTTACGATAAATTTGGTATTTTTCATTGGGTTTTCCTCTCGATCGGGGTGACAAATAAAATGGGAGACGGTATAAGCCACCTCCCATTTCTGTCACTGGCGTCCTGGTTTTTATGCGGCCCTGCCGGGAGCTTGGGCTTCGAGGGTCTTCTCGCCGCCAACACTCACTTTGATCTGCGTGGGCTTGGCTTCGGCCTTCTTGGCGAAGTTGATCTTCAGCACGCCCTTGTCACAGTGGGCGCTCACTTGCCCCGGATCCACGGAGCTGGGAAGCGTGAACGAGCGGGTAAAGCTTCCGTATTGCCGTTCGACGCGACGGAAGTTCTCCTCTTTCTCGTCCTTTTCGATCTTGCGCTCTCCGTGGACGGTGAGGGTGTTGTTCTGAATGCGGACATCAATGTCGCTTTCGTCGATGCCCGGCACTTCAATCTTCAGAACAATGTTGTGCTCATCTTCGTATATGTCCACCGGCGGTGCGAGGGTAGTGGTTGTCAGCGCCTCTTCCGGGCCTTCGGGGCTGTTCGACTCACGGAAAAGGCGGTTCATGCGGTTCATTCGTTCTTGCAGGGCGGAAAATTCGCGGAGAGATTCCCAACTGGTTAATAGTGTCATAACGCAGTTCCTCCTTAGCAGTAATCTAAGAGGAAAAACTTCAGATGGGCTGACTTAGTTCAGTGAACCTGAAAGAGTAAGAAGAGAAACTTGCTCAACAACAACGGTAGGCCTATGTAGTTACGGTTGTCAAGGCGCAAGAGTGTCCTGATCTGTATTGCCACTTCTTCGAAACCGCGCCCTCGAAATGACCTTTCACTTCTTCGCGATCGGGTCATTTGCTCCGTGAGTGTAGGCCGTCGCGCGGAACGTACACGATCGCCACACCCATGAGCGGGTAAACTGTAGATGTCCGCAAAGATCCTTCCTCGCCTCCGGCCTTAGCAATGCTCCAGACGAGCCCAGTCTAGATGCGCCAATGCCATGACAACGGATTATCTATGAGTATTCAACAGGAATCTGATGTCTACAATCACTTGCTCAACCAGCAAGCATTGTAGGGAGCAAGCACAACTTAACCATGCAGTGCGCAAATCCACAATGTTCGAGAGAGCTGCTTTATCTCCGTGAAGAAACGCTCAATCTACTTGAAATGGAATCGCAATCTGACGATCAGTTCCAGTCAGACGACGGAGCATTTGCGATGAGGTCCGTAGCCGACAAGATTTTTGGCTTTTTGGTGAGCGCACGAAGACACTCATTGTAAAGCGATGGCCGGCGGCCGGGCTTGTGCTGGTGTTTCGCAACCAGAGGACGGCTGGCAGGCACCCAATCCGGCTCTAGCCTTCTATTCACCGCGCCGTGCCAGATGGTCGAGGCGATTGCATTTCGCTAGTCCCCGCCGTGGTGCTGCATGATGATATCTCTCCAACTTCTCCCCTAAATTCAGGAAGGCGCTTCTTCGCTTATTTGGTTACAGTAGCTGTCTCCGATCCCACGCTAGCGCTTCTGGCAGCGCCGAAAGTTCGTCGACCGTGCCTAGAAATGGACTTCTCTGGATCTGGCGCGCCAGAATGCTGATCTTCACGAGATAGAACCATAGATACTTGGTGACTTATACGGTGTTGTTGGGGTGTTTAACAGCCCCGGGGCCTAGATAGAATGCGCTATGTATCACCGCTTTCAGACTCGTCGCCTCACCCCTGTGCTCACGCTGAAGCAAGACTCGGTTGCCGGGACAGCGAACCATCGCCGCCTCGCGCGATGGACGCACCGCGTTTTTCGCGCAGGACGAATCCAACAGCTCGATCGTCATGGCCGAGAACTTTCAGTGGCGCCGACATCATGCCGATCGAAAGCTTCCCCGCCTCATGAGCACGCGTTGAGCAGCTAGTTTGCGCTGGCGCGGGATGATCGGTCACATCCCGCTTGCCGTCGCGCTCAAACCAGAATCACGCCCGGGTCACGGTCTATACGGAAGTAATCCACACGTGGACTTAAAACCGGCTAAGGGACGCGGAGTATTTCCATTCGAAGGGACGAGCGGTCTTTGAGTAAGCCTGAATTATCATCAGCTTGCGGGAATCCGGACCGAAGTGAACACACCGCGGGCAATCTGCTTGTCGAGTGAACCGAGATAGGCGCGAACCACCGGAGCAGCATTCAAGAAAACCCAGATTATACCCCACGCCTATTTTCAACAAAGGCGGAATCGCCTAGTAACCTAGTGCCAACATCTGAGCGAGTTTCGCTCAAGAATGTCGTTTTATGCTTGACAAGGACTGTTCGGAGTGCCTATTGTTTAGCAGTCTAAGGCCGAGAGTGCTAACCGGCACCGATTTGTCAGCATCCCTCCCCTCCGATACATATTCAGAATTTCGTGGTCAGTAGCGCGAGGAAATCGCTCGTGTCAAGGAGAAGTACCGCATGGCAACCGCAACTGCAACTGCATCCTCAGCGACCAGCTTCACTCCCCTGCATGACCGCATTCTGGTGCGGCGTGTGGACGAGACCGAATCGATTCGTGGTGGCATCATCATTCCGGACTCAGCCAAAGAAAAACCGCAGGAAGGTGAAGCTGTTTCCGTCGGTAAGGGCAAGTCGAATGATGAAGGCAAAGTCTTCCCGCTCGACGTAAAGCCTGGAGACCGCATTCTGTTCGGAAAGTATTCGGGCACCGAAATCAAGATCGATGGCGAGGAATTCCTTATTATGCGTGAGGAAGAAGTGCTCGGCATTCTCAAGAAAAAGTGAGCGCGCCTCGGACCCACCGATCGAGCTTCTTTTATGGGACATTCCACGGGCGTCGCGTAAACCAATTTGTGCTAGCTGGGCTCATGAAGCACTCCGAGCGGCAGTGCACAGAGTACTGATCTGGGCCGGCAAGTCCGGCTCTTTTCGAAGGAGAATCGAAATGGCAAAGCAGATTCTGCAAGGAGAAGACTCGCGTCAGGCGATTTTGCGCGGTGTGAACAAGCTCGCGGATGCGGTCAAGGTGACGCTCGGACCCAAGGGCCGCAACGTAGTGATCGAGAAGAAGTTCGGATCTCCCACCATCACCAAGGATGGTGTGACGGTGGCCAAAGAGATAGAACTGAAGGACGCGCTGGAAAACATGGGCGCACAGATGGTGCGCGAAGTGGCTTCGAAGACCTCGGATGTGGCTGGGGACGGCACCACGACCGCGACGGTGCTGGCGCAGGCCATCTATCGCGAGGGCGTGAAGACGGTTGCCGCCGGCGCCAATCCAATGGCCCTCAAGCGCGGCATCGACAAGGCCGTGGAAGCCATCGTTGGCAGGCGCGATGAGCATGGAGTGGTTCACGGTGGCGCACTGGCCAAGTTTTCTAAGCCGGTGACCGGAGAGATGATCGCCCAAGTGGGCACTATCTCGGCCAACAGCGACGCCACCATCGGCAACATTATTGCCGACGCCATGAAAAAGGTTGGCAAGGATGGAGTGATTACGGTCGAAGAGTCGAAGACGCTCGAGACCCAGTTGGAAGTGGTAGAGGGCATGCAGTTTGATCGCGGTTACCTGAGCCCTTACTTCGTCACCGATCCGGACCGCATGGAAGTTTCGCTCGAAGAGCCTTACATCCTGATTCACGAAAAGAAGATCAGCTCGATGAAGGACCTGCTCCCGCTACTGGAGCAGGTTGCGCGCAATAGCAAGCCGTTGGTGATCATCGCGGAGGACGTAGACGGCGAGGCCCTGGCGACGCTGGTGGTTAACAAGCTGCGGGGCACACTGAACGTGGCCGCGGTTAAGGCTCCTGGTTTCGGCGACCGCCGCAAGGCGATGCTGGAAGATATCGCCAAGCTGACCGGTGGCAGCGCCATCACAGAAGACCTCGGCATTAAGCTCGAGAATGTGAAGGTGGAAGACCTTGGCCGCGCCAAGCGCGTGACCATTGACAAGGACAACACAACGATCATCGAAGGCCGCGGAGACACGAAGGCGATCGAAGGCCGGGTAAAGGAAATCCGCAGCCAAGTGGAGAAAACCACCTCCGACTACGATCGCGAGAAGCTGCAGGAACGTCTCGCGAAGCTGGTGGGGGGCGTGGCCGTGATCAAGGTGGGTGCGGCCACCGAGATCGAGATGAAGGAGAAGAAGGCTCGCGTTGAGGATGCCATGCATGCTACCCGCGCCGCGGTTGAGGAAGGCATCGTTCCTGGTGGTGGTGTGGCCCTGATTCGGTCCGGCAGCGACGTCGAGGAGCTAATCAAGACCCTAGGAGGCGATGAGAAGATAGGCGCACAAATAGTTCGCCGCTCCCTAGAGGAACCGCTTCGCCTGATCGTCGGCAATGCCGGGGAAGAGGGTGCCGTGGTCGTGGGCAAGATCATGGAGAACAAGAACCCGCACTTCGGGTACAACGCCAGCACCAACAAGTACGAGGACTTGGTCGAGGCCGGTGTGATCGACCCCACCAAGGTCACCCGCACGGCACTGCAAAATGCTGCCTCGATTGCCGGCCTTATGTTGACGACCGAAGCCATGGTTTCGGAGATCCCCGAACCCAGGCAGGCTGCTTCGGGCGGAGGACAGGGCAACGGCATGGGCGATATGTACTAAGAACGTCCAGCCCATGGAAGACAGAGCAAAGGCCATCCCGGTGGATGGCCTTTGTGCCAGTGAGCGGTTTGGGAGCACGCCTTATACCTGTGACTGTGCAGTGATAAAAAACAACGGGGGTCTGCCTGGTGCTTGATTGATAGGCCAAGACGCGCCTTGTGTCTCTAGGGATGTAGCGTCTTGTTTGTGTTCCATGCTTAGACAGAGTGCGACGACGGCGCCATTCGCGATCTAATGATTTACGGGGGCTTTAGGTATTAAGGGCGGGGTGTTCTTTCGGCGTTTGCTGAAACTTCGGCCGGGAATCGTCCGTGTCGAAGTGGCTTTTGAGTCGCGGCGATCCTGTGGCGCCGGGGAAAGCGCGGCGTTTAACTCAAGAGCAACAAGATGAGTGGCGGTATCTTCTGGTATCTGCGATTTGCGATAAAAGACGCTTGGCGTGGCCTAGCCTTCATCTCAGCGCACCCGTCACCCGCGTCGGCACAGCGACGGGTTTGAGCGTATGCTTAACACAGCTAAGGATCTTCTTACCTCGCCTCCAGCTTTCTCATGGTTTCGCTCCAGACGAGCCCCTCAAAAAAGTAAGCAACAGGACGATTCGGAGTTTCCATGACCTTCTCTCAGAAGTCTGATGTGAAGAAGCATCTTGCGCACCCCTTAAAGAAAACCCACTACCTGACACCCGCCAATCTAAACACCCCCGCGGAAAAGGTCGATCAGGAATCAGTAGCGGGCACCGAGGGTACCGCAAAGGTACTTGACGATAGACAACCCAATCTCGTAGCGAAAGTGAAATAACCAGGGGCCGAGAGTAGCGGGAACTTGATTGTCCTTGCCATGTCGGTCTTGCGTTAGCAGAGAGTGCACCGGATGAGTATTTTAGAACTCAGCTGGCCCAGTCATGTTCCACGGCTACTATTTCGAGTGTGCCCTCTCTGTCGCTCGATCGAATTCAGCCGAGCCGAGTTAGGTCTTATCGACGGTTTGCTACGCTGTTTTGCACTGAAGCCAGTTCGTTGCGTCAACTGCTGGCGAAGGTATTACTGTTTCGCCGCAAGAAGAGTGAACCCTTGACGCTGCGGTCGCCTCGGTTATTTCTACAGCTCTGATCGTGCATCTTAAAGACAGGTGCCCACACTAGCGGCGGCCGCAATTCCCACAGAGCTCCCTGCTGTGGTGCATCGCGTTCCCCTATGATCTACATGTTGGACAGCCTTTGGCGGTCACCGCAAAGGCCATAAGTTATCACTTCAAAACCGGCCATAGAGAGTAAGCGAAGACATTAGCTTCGGCTGAGGCAATCAGCCTCGGTTGTCATGGGTAATGTCTTGAACAAAGAGAAGCGGGAACAGGTGATTGCGCTGGGCCGTCTTGGCTGGTCTCTTGTAACGGGAATGGGGGCGTAGTAGCATGCCGCTGTCATGACGAATACAGTATGGAAACGACACCTGGTTAAAACGGTCGAAACTAAGACCGTTGATGGGCACGTACAAAAAACGCAGTATTCGATGTTCGCCCGCATCACCTGGACAGATAGTAAATGGGCTGAGGGTGGTGTGTTTGAATTTTCGCAGGTAGGAACGTTCCCACCCTTCGATTCTTTTGTCGAGAACCCAAATCCGATGCGCAGCAAAAACAAAGCTCATTTGTTCGCTAGGAAATATCTAACGATATGTCAACAAGCGGGATGGGTAGTTAATCCAAATCAATCCCTTGAAGACTGGGATAATCACACTTTACGTAAACGACGGCAAACTAGCCTTCATCTTGCCTTCGTCCGTGAACGGTATCCATCGCGGTTTGCCGCCCTTCGACCGTTGAATGTGAATCGACTCGCCGTTTAAGTCACCAACCAGCAGCCCGCACACCCTCGCCCTACTGCAGCCCGGTATAGATCGGCACCAAGATCATGGGTTTGAACTCGCTCGGGCAGAACTCAACCGGCCGCTTGATTTCTTCGACACTCAGGTATCGAACCTTGGGTGCATCCACTCCCTTATACGGCGTGATCCTTGCCCACGCTAAATTGACTGGCAACCCGGCCCTCTTTGTTCACGCGCGTGTAGCTCAGGCAGATGGTGCAATCGTTGGTCAACATGGCGAAATGCCTCCTGTTCACTGAATAATTCCAGGGAAGCGCCTACCGGAGTTTCCCTCTGTCGTATAAGGTTTCTTCAGAGAACGAGTTGTCCGGTTTGCAAGAGAGAAGTCCAGTCCCTGAGTGCGCCGTAAACGCCAGTTCACTTGCGACCATCCCAGATTAAACGGGGCGGACCTGCGACCGTCCCGTCCACTATTTTCCCTATCTCGAGTAGAAACTCAGTCGCAAGCACAGGCTTTTGAAGATATTGAAAGTCGTGCCCCTGAGCGCGGGCATCTTCCAGTAAATCCAGGGTGGCTGGTTGTCCAGAAAAGAGCAGGACCTTGCACCGCGGGTACTGCGCCTTCATTTGAATCGCAAGATCAACCCCGGAGATGCCTGGCATGGTGATGTCCGAAATGAGTAAGTCGGGCGCTTTCGACCGGGCGGCGGCTAACGCCTCGAGTGATCCGGTGAAGAACTTCGCGGAGAACCCGTTCATCTGCAATATGGTGGCAAGAGTGGATGCGATGACAGGTTCATCGTCCACGACGAAAATCCGTCTGCCTGGATCGGATAACACATAAGTCCTCTTCCAAATATGTTGTCGTATCGCAAAAGCGCTGGCAGGCGAGGGGGACGCGCTTGCGTTTGAGCAGCATCAGAACCGCTA
>JBARKD010000788.1:0-3574 GCA_049800615.1 Acidobacteriaceae bacterium
AGAACACATCAGGGCGGCAACAAAAGCCGCTCGACGTTGTGTCATAGTCTCCTCCTGAATGATCCCGCCGGGATTTCCTTTTCGATTCGTGTCAGAAAACGTTTCCCCGCGATCAGTACGCTTGTAGGGGATTCGTGAATGAACTGTCAATGGGTTCTTTGTACTACTGCTCTAAGTTATTTAAAGAAAAGAACTACTTTTACTTCCAACCCTTATTTGCCACGATCCCTGTGCCTTCGCGTATGGTTACCAACTGATTCGCGGAGATTTGCTGAAATCGCTCCCGCACACCGCTCGGCCAGTAAATGTCTACAGCGGCTTCGCCCGAGGCTCCTAAACCAAAATGGAGCCGCGGATCATTGCAGGAGTAGTAGCTGGACTGACTAACCAGCGCTTGAGCCTGGACTTTGTCTCCATAATGCGCGATCACGCGGGCTCCAATCGCGCTTCGATTCGACTTCACTCCCTCCAGCTTGATCTTGAGCCAGTTCTGTTTGCCCTGAAGATCGTTGCGCAGGAGAGACGGTGGCTCATTCATATTCACGATAAGAACGTCCAGGTCGCCATCGTTATCGAAATCGCCAAATGCACAACCACGGCTGCTATGGGCCGCCGTAATCCCTTCGCCAGCCTGCGAATCCAGTTCCTCAAAAGTGCCGTTGCCCAAGTTGCGAAATAAAACGCGTGGGGTCTTGTAGGGGTACTGCGGAAGCGTCTTTTCGACCTCGGGATACACACTGCCTGTCACAAAAAACACATCCGGGTACCCGTCGTTATCCAGGTCAACCATCCCTGCACCCCAGCTTGTGAAGCGCGTCTCGACGCCGGTCTTGGCGGCACGCGTCACCTCATCGAAATTTCCCTTGCCGTCATTCCGATATAGACCGCTCGTATCGCTGACAAAATGGGTTTTGAAAAGGTCCAGGTGCCCGTCGAGGTTATAGTCTCCTATCCCGACGCCCATCCCAGCCTGTTCCATTCCATCGTCACTGAGAGCAACGCCGCGCGTGACACCTTCTTCCCGAAACGTTCCGTCACGATTGTTCATAAACAACAGGCTGGGAGTTGAATCACACGCGACGAATATATCGGGCCAGCCATCTTCATCAAAATCTGCCGTAACGACCGTCATTCCGTAGCTCTCGATGGCCACATCAATTCCGGCTTGCTTCGTCACGTCTGTGAAAGTGCCGTCGCCATTGTTGCGGTAAAGCGAGTGTCGTCCAGTGGGCAATCCGCGCGGCCCGCAGTTCACCGGGACCCCTTTCCAATTGCAAGTCGATTTCTCACCAGGGACAGGTGCGTGCTCGAACGAAAAGCGGATGTAGTTCGAAACAAAGAGATCGAGATGACCATCGCGGTTGTAGTCCACAAAGGCGCATCCCGCTCCCCATCGTGCAGGGCCCGAGTCCCAGAGTCCGGCCTCTCTCGTCACGTCAGTGAATGTACCGTTGCCGTTATTGCGGTAAAGGCGGTTCTGACCAAAGTAGGTACAGAAGATATCGTCGAAGCCGTCGTTGTTGTAGTCGCCTACACAAACACCGTTGGCCCAGCCAACCGCTTTCAGTCCCGCCTTCTCCGTCACATCGGTAAATGTGCCGTCACGGTTGTTCTTGTACAAACGATTGGTCGCTTCGGGAGGATCGCCTTCCAGCCGCGTGCCCGAGAGCAGGAAGATATCCATCCAGCCATCGTTGTCGTAGTCGATGAAGGCACAACCGCATCCGTTGGCCTCCAGAATGTATTTTTTCGACTCGACACCGCCGTAAATAGTCGGAGCGTGCAAACCAGCTTCCTTTGCAATGTCTGTGAAACGCGCATTGAACGGACGTCCTGAAGCCGCTGGCTTTGGCTGCGCTGCAACGTTGCGCGATGCAATTCCAGCTTGTTGGCCGAGCAGATGCTCGGCGGATGCGCACAGTGAGAGAGCAACGAAGGAACGCCGGCTAATGGTCATGGATGGAGGTCGTATCGGGATCAATTATGGTGGTAGAGCGGCGTCCGAGTAAAGGTTTACCGCGTCAGCAAATCGGCCGCAGACTAATTGGCCAAGGTCGATGGGGCCACAACCAGCTTGTAGCGGTTCCGTTCGCCCTCTTCTTTGGTGGCCGTTCGGCGGGCCTCCGCGAGCCTCTTGAGCAGATCGGGAATCTCGGCCTCATCGCCGGTTTTGCGGAGCGCCATTACGAGATGATACAAAGCGCTCTGATCGGATGGACTTTGTTCCAGAACCATGCGGCACTCCCTGGCCGCCTCTGCGTTCTGCCCGGCGTCGAGATAGTACTTAGCCAAAACGTTGTGAGCCGCTGTGAGCGAAGGCTGCAAAGCTACGGCTCGCTTTGCGGAATCGAGCCCCTGCCGAAACTCGACCGAGCCGGGCTCTGCGGATTTCTTCGATAAAATCGCGGCCTGCAGATAGAGAAGAAATGCGTCATCGGGTTTTTGGGCGAGCTTGGCTCGCACCGTTCCAAGCGCCTGGTCAGGATCGTTCTGGTTCTTCTCCTCAGCCAACATGCCTTCGGCCGCCAGGCTCATCCCTTGTTCCGGATCCAGTTGCTCGGCCTTTTCAAAATCCGCCTCTGCTTTTTCATAGTCTGCAAGCTGCACATAGAGCACTCCTCGAGCCACGTAGAGTTGGGCAGCATCCGGTTGCAGTTTCAGTCCAGCGTCGATCATCTCAACGCCCGTTTGAAAGGACTGGTGGTCCATGGCGAGTTCAGCGAAATCTGCATACAACGCAGTCTGCAGCGGATCCTTGACGATCGCGTCTCTCAAGATCTTCACCGCGTTGGGCGTATCCTTGTTCGCTTCATACACGGCCGCTGCCAGGCGCATCGTGCTTACATCCGGGTCCGAAGCCAGCAGTGGCTGCATGGTTGTGAGTGCGTCCTGCGGTCTGTCCGCTGCCAGCTGAACTGCCACGAGTGCCCGTCGGCAACGAGCGTCGTTCGGCTGCGATGTCATCAGCTGCTTGAAAACTCGGATAGCCTCGTCAGTCTCCTTGAGTTCCAAAAGGCAGACACCGTAGCCCTGCAATGCTTCCGGCTGAGAATCAAGCATGGGCCCGATCTTCGAGAAGTGGCTGACGGCGGCTGTACAGTCCCCATTCTTCACAGCGAGAACGGCAATCATCGCGTGAGAAGTGACATCATTCGGATGAATCTTCAACACCTGCTCGAGAAGAGGAATGGCGTCTTTACTTCCAGCTTCATACTCGATCTGAGCTGCACCTTCCAAAGCCGGAAGATAGCCTGGAGAAATCTTCAGGGCGTGCTGGTAAGAAGCAAGTGCGGATTTCGAATCGCCTGTCCCTGAATATGCCAGACCTTGCAGCATCCATAGTTGGGGATTGTTGGGCGAGCTTTGGAGTGCAGACTGCACAGACTGAAGAGCCTTGCCAAACTCTCTGTCTTGCAGGGCCGTGGTAATCGATTGCACGCTCTGATTCGGCATTTGGCCAAGAATCCCCGATTGCAGGAAAAGAAGAAGCAGGGCCAATTGAATTCTGCTCGAAACAGAATTCCAATTCATGGCGCACCTCTCCTTCGTCTTCCTGAATCACCGGATATCTTGC
>JBARKD010000789.1:0-19550 GCA_049800615.1 Acidobacteriaceae bacterium
GGGCCAGCGTGTTCCTACCCGCGCGCACGATGCGTTTGTGCCAGTAGGTCGTGATGCCGTACATCTCCCTGGCCAGTTCGTAAATATCTTCATTCAGCCGGCTCTCGCTGATGCCCGGGCGAACCAGGCCCGTTTGCTCAATCTCGTGGAAGAGCCGCTCAGCCTTGCTCTGGGCGAGGAGAAGCTCTTGAACGCGTTGTTCTTCAAGAGCTTCTGCCAAAAGCGTGGAATCTGACAAAGGTCTGTACCCTCACCTCCTATTTATAGCCGATTTACCAGAGCGATCTCCGAGGCGGGTCTTGTGCCTCAGCGCTTGCTGTCAAAGCGCAGTTGCACGCTTCCGAAGACAAAACCGCCGCTGTTTGTCTTCGCAAGGTGTGAAATGTCAAGAAAGTGACAAGGCAAAGACTTGCCGGTTACAACATCGGTGGCATCGCGTAGCACACTGATCGAAGTCACTGGTTTTGCAAACTGCCTCAGGTATGGACAATTCCTCGTCTGCCGCCACTTCGCGAATACTAAGGAAAAGCGCCCAGAAAGGCGCATCCGACCGTGTGTTCGCAACTCGCTCCGCTCATGACACGATGGGCAGGGTTCACGTGCTGCCGAGGGCGGCTCATGCAACCGAGACTCCCGAATGCGACCATGACCTTCCTGGCAAGCAGCCTGTGCTGCAAAGGAAATGGTCGTACCGCGTAGCCAAGCGCGTGTTCGATATCTTCCTCGCCGTGACTCTTTGTCCTTTGCTGTTTCCCCTCTTGCTCGCTCTGATTGCCCTGGTGCGGCTCAGTTCGAAAGGGCCGGTGTTCTATCGGCAGCGTCGAGTCGGGCAGAATGGCCGATCTTTCTACCTCTACAAGTTTCGGACCATGTTTCATGACAGTGATTCGCTGCTTGCGACCCATCTTGAAGATCGGCCTGACGCGCGCCGCGAATGGGAACAGTACTACAAGCTACGCGTGGACCCTCGGGTGACGTGCATCGGGGCCACGCTGCGCCGGACCAGCCTTGATGAACTGCCGCAGATCATCAATGTGCTGGCCGGCCAAATGAGCTTTGTTGGACCTCGCCCCATCGTTCAGGAAGAGATGTCGCGATACGGCAAAGCTCTTCCGTTTTACACCGCCGCCAAACCCGGAGTCACCGGACTGTGGCAAGTGAGTGGCCGGGGCAAGCTCTCTTATGAGACCCGCGTCTGCCTTGACGTGGAATATGTGAAAACCTGGTCTCTTCTGAAGGATCTGCGCGTCCTGCTGAAAACCGGGGCGACTGTCTGGCGCTGCGAAGGGGCCTATTAATTTGAATGGATCGCCTCTCCCCCCTGAGACAAATCGAAGCTGTCACAACCCAGGTTCAAGGACAATCGATGCCAGCGCGGTGAGCCCGAGGCCACGCCCGCAATCCGTGGCATAAGCAAGCCGGCGCGCATCCATCCATTGCGGACTGTAGGCATTGCAATCGCCGCTGGTGAGGGTATGCCGCCTCCCCGTTTTCCTGTCCAGATACTCCAACTGCCATCGATTGTGGTAGCGCGTGGTGAAAGCAATGAGCCGCTCGTCTGGTGAGATCGCCGGATAGTCCGCATCCACCAGACCCGGTGACAGCTCTTGCGGGGAACCGCCAGGGATCAACTGAAATAGCGATGTACCGCTCGAGAGCTTTGCCGCGAACACGATCCAACCAGAGGGCGCAAAAGCGAAATTCCGAACGTCATATTCGGCGTCGGTCAGCGGTACGGGCGCGCTCCGCAGCGGCCCCAGGGGCGATTGAAGCGGTGCGATCCAGAGGCGTCCACGGCCCTGTACCTCGCGAATAAATGCAACCGTCAGGCCATCAGAAGAAAGTGCGGGAGACTCCGCATCCCACACGAGTGGGGGGGATTGCAGCCCGGTTCGCTCGCGCTGCTGATTCCCCGGCGTGATCATCAACCGGGATCCGCCAGGGTTAGCGGTTTCTATCAACACAGCGGAGGCATTTTTCGTAGTGGCCGCGGATAGCTCGTCCACGGTTTGCTTGTCGCGGCCGTGCGCAATCGGTCTCCCGGCCTCATCGATCACCTGATAATTCTCTGCGCGCATGGCGGTGAACACGAAGCCGCTCCCAGCTTTTCGCAACGCTGTGGAGAGATAGGCAGACGGCAAGTGCGGAATACGTCTCTGTATGTCCTGACTGAGTTGGGCGAAGTGGCGATGATAGCCGAACGCCCCGGCCGTCCACAAAATCACTGCGGCCGCGCCGAGTAGAGCAGTCTGCGGACATAATCTCCAAGCCCTATCCCGCCGCACGCGATGTCGCCAGAGACTGAAGAGCAAGAGCGCCTCAAATCCCATGGTTATCCACAGCCGTGAGAAAGCGAGCACAACGCTTCCGGATGGCGAAACCTTGGCCGGCAAAAACGCCACCAGCGACATCATGCAATACAGGCCCAGTGCCGGCGTGACGAGCCTCGCCTCCCCGCGTCTGAGCAGGAAGTCGGTCAGCAACACCATGGAAAACGCCATGACGACAAAATGATAGCTGGCCGGTACCGGAGATAAGAGAAGCAGAGTGAACACAAAAGCGGCCCATTCCAGCTGCTCACGATCAGGATCTCTCTCTTGTGGGGTCAGTAAAGCAAAGAGAGGCACAAGAACAGCGGCCTGCCATGCCGGATAAAGAAGGGAATAAAGCAGCGGGGAATTCCACAATGGCGATGGATTGAGTTGTGGCTCATAGAGGAACAGCCTGTGAAACAGGGCAGCCATGGAGCCGGATTGCGCGCTGTATGGGTCAAGAATTTCACCCGTGAGGCTGCGCGGCAGAATTTCTGCAACGTATGTATGGACGATGCCCGGACCGAGCCCCAGAATGCTGAGGCCGAGTAAGACAATCGTCGCGCACAATAGCGCCAGCAAGGCTGTCCATTTTCTCTTCCACAAAAAGTACGCGGCGAAAAGAAATGGATAGATCTTCAGCATCCCAGCGATGCTGAGGCACGTGGCGCAAGCCATTTGCCACTGTTTTCGGTTGAAGACATAGGCGAACACCAGCAGATCCAACACCAGCAGATGCATCTGCCCGAGCAGAAAACTGGTGCGCAAAGGAAAAACACACAACAGGAAAAGCAGCCAAATGCGCCGGCGGCCTATCACCGTTACTTTGTTAAGCGCCTCGACGGCTACGCCGAGTAACAGCAAATTGCCGGCTATCCAAAGCCGCTTCGCGGTCAGCGCAGCAAAGAAGGAGAAGGGAACGAGAGGCAGCGCAGAAAAGGGAGTGAGACCGGCAAAGCCGACCAAGGGCTGATCGATTCCCCAATGGTCTTTAATCCGCTGCAGCCAAATCCAGTCGTAGATTCGATCCAGCGAATAACCTTCTCGAATCAAGCGCGCTACCAGATAGTAGTTGGGAAAGTCGGTGCGCAGGTGCTGCCAGCCGGGGATGATCCCCTTCCACAACAGGAGGGCGGCAAGAGCGATGCAGCACGCTGTCTCTACTCGAGGCTGGAAGCGAGCGACGGCAACGCACATCAGGCGGCCCTGTGCGGTGAACCCGTTGACGCGTACCTGGGAATGCAAAGCGGTTCTCGCAGACTCTTCAGAGCAAGCTTATCCTCCAGCAGCCCGCGAAACCTTGCACGCCGTGAGAAGTGACAAGACGATGACAAGCGCATGACAAGGGTGCAGAAGGGTCTTACAGCAAAACATGCTCACTCTAAGGATGACAAAGCGCTTACATCGACATGACAACCTGGGCAAGGGGCTCGGACTATCGTCCAGATTACAGCAGGAGCCGTGGTGCCCAAATCGAGAAAAATTGTCTTCTTCTTTCCATCGTTCGCCAGTTCGGATGCGACGGCTCCTCTCGGCATTCTGGCCGTCTCCACTCCTTTGCTTCGCGCCGGATACCAGATCTGCATCGTCGACTCCACCATCACGCCCGATTACAAGAAACGCGTCCTCGAGGAAGTGCGCGATGCGCTATGCCTTGGCATCTCGCTGGTAACCGGGCCGATGATCCGCGAGACCGTGGAAATTGCGCGGGCCATCAAGGAGTGGAATGCGGACTTTCCCATCATCCTGGGCGGATGGCATCCCTCGCTCCTGCCGCAACAGACGCTGGAGGCGCCTTACATCGATTACGTGGTTCGCGGCCAGGGAGAGGAGTCCCTGCTCGAATTGGTGGAACACATAGCCAAGGGGGCGGCTCCTGACTTTGTTGCCGGGATTGGCTTCAAACGCGATAACAAGCTGGTTTTCACTCCGGAGCGGCCACTCAAGCCTCTCGCCGCGATGCCGCCCAAGGCCTATCACCTGGCCGACTTCGACGCCTATGAGCGGTTGTGCGGGAAACGGTGGGCCATGTACACCTCGAGCCTCGCGTGCCCTTTTAACTGCGCTTACTGCACCAACGCAGGCGTCTATGGGCGGAAATGGAATGCGCTGTCCGCGGAACAATTTGTCGAAGAGACGGTCGATCTCAGCCGGAGATATGCGCTCGAGATGTTGTGGATCGTGGACGACAACTTTCTGGTCGATCTCGATCGGGCGCGGGCTATCTCGGAAGGCCTGGTGCGTGCCGGGTCCACGTTCCAATGGAGCATCCAGGCGACGACCAATCTCACGGCGCGCTTGTCGCTCGAAGATCTGAAATTGCTGCACCGCGCCGGCCTGCACCAGATATGCCAGGGAGCCGAATCCGGCTCCAAGAAGGTCTGGAAGGCCATGAACAAGGACTTTCAGGATTTCCCCACGATCTACGAAAGTGCAGCGCGCTGCCTGGCCGCGGGCATCCGGCCCTCCTTCAACATAATTTTCGCCTTTCCCGGCGAGGGGTCGAGAGAACGCAACGAAACCATTCGCTTCGTCATGGATATGTGCCGCCGCTTTCCCGGAGCAGAGTTCTGGACGAACATCTTCACTCCATACCCCGGCGCGCCGATTATGGAGAAAGCTGCTGAGCTGGGCATACAGGTGCCTGATTCACTGGAGGGCTGGGCGGACTTTTTCCCCCGCTACACCAAGCTGCCGTGGCTCAACGGGCGGGACCATGAAGAACTACAGACGATGCGCGATTACCTGCGCATCGCCTTCGATCGCATACCGATCTCCGCCGACACACGGCGTCCTATCACCCGCCTGGCGCAGAAGTGTATTTCCTTGCCGGCCCGGTGGCGGCTCGACCATAACGCATACCGCTTTCCGGTCGAACTGTGGATGAACAAAAAGCTGAAGAAACGCGCGGTGGCCATGAAACCGGCTGTCGATGCGAAGCGGCTGGAGCCGAACACGGTAGAGGCAGCATGCTGAGCCGGGGCAAAGTGATCCTGTTCTATCCGCCGTATGACGGCCCACCATTGGGCGCGCCCTTGTGCCTGCTGGCATTGGCTTCCACTTTGCGCAGGGCAAACTTCGAGGTGTCAGTGATCGACGCCGCGATCGAGCCGGAGTATCGAACCCGCATCGAGTGCGAAGTTGTCGATGCGCTCTGCATCGGTATCTCGGTCCTTACCGGCCCCATGATCAGGGGCGCCATCGAAACCGCGCAAGCTTTGAAGGCGAACCATCGCTGGCTGCCCATCATTTTTGGCGGCTGGCATCCGACCCTGATGCCGGATGAGACGCTCAGCGAGCCCTATGTCGACGTTGTCGTTCGCGGCCAGGGAGAAATCACCATCGTAGAGATCGCCGAAGCATTGCTGGCCAAGCGTTCTCTCGAGGGCATCGCCGGAGTTTCCTGGAAGTACCGCGGGGAGCGCCGGCACAATCCTGATCGCCACGTCGAACCGCTCGATGCACTTCCCGTGCCGGCCTTCGATCTCTCGGACTTCGATGCCTACGAGAAGTTGAGCGGTTTTCGGCAAATCGGCTATGCCACCAGCGTCGGCTGCCCCTACGCCTGCAACTACTGCACAGACATGGTCTTTTATAAGCGGCGCTTCAATGCGCTCCCGGCGGAGCGCGTGGTTGCCGAGTTGGTTGAACTGGTGAGTAAACACCAGCTCCACGAAGTTGCATTGCTCGATTCGAACTTTCCCGTGCAAGTCGAACGCGCACTGAATATTGCACGGGGCATTCTCGCCTCCGGCGTCAAGTTCCGTTGGACATTTCAGGCCTCGACGGATTTTCTGTGCCGCATGAGCGAGGACGAGGTGCGGCTGCTTGGCCGGAGTGGCGTAACCCACATGGGCTTTGGCACAGAATCCACTTCAGACACCGTGCTTAAGCTGATGAACAAGCGCCATCAGCGCGTGAACGAGATGTACGAGACGGCGCGCAAGGCAAATCTTGCTGGGATTCGTGTCACTTTCAATTTGATTTTCGGATATCCCGGCGAGACGGAAGCGGACCGTGCCATCACTTTCCAAACCATGAGCGACATTGCCAGCCAGTTCCCGAATGTACGGTTTTCACCCAACATCTTCACCCCGTATCCGGGCATACCGATCTGGCCGCAATTGCGGGAACTCGGCGTTCCTGAACCGCGCTCGCTCGAAGAGTGGATCGACCTGCCACTAGGAGCAAATACTCTGCCATGGCTGAAAGGCGAGGAACTCGCACGGCTGCAGCGCATGGTCGAATACTTTCTGCTGCATAGCCGCTTATGCCGCCAGGCAGTCCCATTCTCGGGCGGAACGCAACCGCTGCGAAACGTTGTTCTTTCACTTATCCGCTGGCGCCTTCGCTCCGGTCAGTGCTTCTTTCCATGGGAATTGTGGCTGACGCGTTTCTCCAACCGCTTGGCGATCCGTCGCTCGCTGATAACCGGTCAACAGCTTCCCAAGCTGCCCGCAAACGCATGCTAGTGAGGTGATTTGTGGCGGACATTGTTTTAACTCATTCCTACCATCTGCACTACGACCCGAAGCAGGTCCGGAAGATGCAGCCGTACCCACCACTGGGCACACTCTACGCCGCCACCGCGCTTGAGGAGTCCGGCCGTTCCGTATCCGTGTTTGATCCCATGCTCTGCGAACCTGTTCAGGGCTTTACCGAGATGCTGGGCAGGGAACGGCCAAAAATCGTGGCTATCTACGAAGATGACTTCAATTTCCTCTCGAAGATGTGCCTGACGCGCTGCCGCGAGTTGGCCTGGCAATTGGCGCGGATAGCGCGCGCTTCCGGCTGCCGGGTGATTGCCCATGGCTCCGACGCTACCGATCAAGCGCAGGCCTACCTGGAAAATGGCGTTGAGTTTGTTCTTGCGGGCGAGGCCGAGCAGGCATTGGCCACTTTGTGCACCTCCTTACTTGGCGGCAATCAACCTGCAGCAACAGTTCCAGGTGTTTTATCGCTCGACAAAGACGGTAGGCTTGCCGGCAACGCCGTCACGGCATCGCGGAATCCGGAATGGAAACGCCTCCCCCGGCCTGCGCGGCGGCTGGTGGATCTCGCGCCCTATCGCGACGCATGGACCCGTGCGCACGGATACTTCTCGACCAACGTGGTGGCCAGCCGGGGATGTCCCTATCGTTGCAACTGGTGCGCCAAGCCAATATCAGGCAATCGGTATCAGCTTCGGTCCGCAACCAGTGTCGCCGACGAGGTCCAGGAGCTACAGTCCGTTTACGGCGTTGAGCACATCTGGTTCGGCGACGATATCTTTGCCCTGAACCAACATTGGGTGCTTGAATTCGCAACCGCGATTGAGGCCAGGCGATGCCGGGTTCCCTTCAAGATTCAATCTCGCGCCGATCTCATGACCCCGGAGACGGTCAGGGGCCTCAAGCTGGCTGGGTGCGCCGAGGTATGGATGGGTGTGGAATCAGGCTCACAGCGCGTGCTCGACGCCATGGACAAAGGGTTGAAGGTGGAGGAGGTCGAAGCAGCTCGCCAGCTCCTCGGCCAGCATGGTATCCGTGCTTGTTACTTTGTGCAGTTCGGCTATCCCGGGGAATTATGGCAAGACATTCTCAGGACTATCGATTTAGTACGGAGAACCCGGCCCGACGATGTGGGCATTTCCTTTTCGTATCCGTTGCCGGGAACCGTCTTCTTCGACCGCGTAAAGGAGCAGATGGGGGCAAAGAGCAATTGGACCGACAGCGACGATTTGTGCCTGATGTTTACCGCTCCTTACTCCAACGAGTTCTATCTTGCTCTGCGCGATGCACTGCATGCCGAGGTTGACTCCTGGAACAAAGGCACCCCTATACAGGGTTCTCTCTGGCAGAAAGTGTTTGCCCTGGAACAAACCGCGAAGAACCCGGAAGCGACGATTCTGCATGTTCGCGACAGCGCGGGCGAGCCGCTGCCGGCCCAGCTGGTACAACTCCAGGGAGCAGCGGCGAACTAGAAGGCGGATGACCATGGCGGAACTCTTACTTACTCACGGCTATTTCCTCTATGAGGATCCCAAAGAGCTGCAAATCATGAAGCCCTATGCCCCATTGGGCATTCTGTATCTCTGTTCGCACCTGAGACAACAGGGCTTCGATGTGGAGGTATTCGACGCCACCTTTTCCAGCCGCGAAGCCCTGTACCGCCATCTCAGATGCGAAACTCCGTCCACGTTGGGTATCTACGCGAACCTGATGACGCGCAAAAACGTGGTGGAGATTCTTCAGGTCGCGCGCGAAGCAGGCTGGAAGACGATTGTCGGCGGCCCGGAGCCGGGTGCCTATGCTCGCGAATATCTGGAGGCGGGCGCCGATGTGGTCGTTTTCGGAGAAGGCGAGCTTACCGTAGCGGAACTGCTGGACGCATTTCGCCGCAAGGCGGCCTACACAAACATCGGCGGGATAGCCTTTCTCGACGGCGAAGGCAACATGCGGGAAACCGGCGCTCGACCGCAAATCGCCGACCTCGATCAACAACCCTGGCCGGCCCGCCAGGCGATCGACGTCGGCCGCTACGTCAAGACGTGGCGCGACGCGCACGGAAAGGGTTCAGTCAACTTCATCACGGCTCGCGGTTGCCCTTATAAGTGCCGCTGGTGCAGTCACCAGGTGTTTGGGCAAACCCACCGCCGGCGCAATCCCTTAATGGTTGTGGACGAAGTGGAATGGCTGCTCGAGACTTACACGCCCGACATGGTCTGGGTCTCCGACGATGTCTTCACCATCAACCACGCCTGGGTTCGTACCTACGCTGCAGAGATGAAGAAGCGCGGGCTGCGCATTCCATTTGAGTGCATTTCGCGTGCAGACCGGCTCAATGCGGAAATGCTCGACCTATTGGCAGAACTTGGGTGTTTTCGCATCTGGATAGGCTCGGAGAGCGGATCGCAGCGCATCCTTGACTCGATGGACCGCGGCGTCCGGCTGGAGCAGGTTCAGCAGGCTGTCATCATGACCCGGGAACGCGGCATCGAGAGCGGCATGTTTCTCATGTGGGGTTATGGGGATGAGCAGCTGGAAGACATCGAGGCTACGGTTCGCCACGTCAGCACCACGAAGCCCGACATTTTTTTCACTACCGTGTCTTATCCCATCAAGGGCACTCCCTACTACAAGGCTGTTGCTGATCGCCTGGTTCAGCTGCAACCCTGGGCTACTAGTTCCGACCGCGAGCTGAAAATCAAGGGGCGGCACTCCCGGCGCTTTTACAGCCTTGCGGACGAACTGCTCAGGGATGAAGTGAAATTGGCGCGTCTTGCCGGCACGGCCGGCGAAAACTCAATAGGTGCTGCAGCGCTGCGGCGAAACATTCGCGATGCCCGGGCCGGGCTGCTCGCATCCTTCGCCGAGGTGGAAGCATGACCGCCGTGAGCGAGGTGCAGATAGACGCGCTGCAGGCGTTTGACACGCTGGCAGGCACCTATGACGACCTATTCACGCACTCAATGATCGGGCGTGCTCAACGCGACGCCGTGTGGAATCTTCTGGGCACACTGTTCGAGCCCGGGGCGCGGGTCCTTGAGCTGAATTGCGGTACCGGAGAGGATGCCCTTTTTCTTGCCCGCCAGGATGTCGCAGTGATTGCCTGCGACGGTTCCGCGGGCATGATTGATAGAGCCCGCATGCGTCTGCGAAGGGAAGATCCGGAAGCGCCGATTCACTTCTTGGTGCTGCCTACGGAGCGTCTCTCGCGGCTTCGTCCGCGGAGGCGGTTCGACGGTGTGCTATCGAACTTCTCCGGTCTCAACTGCGTTGCGAACCTTGACGAGGCCGCACTCGAGCTGGCTCGTCTGGTTTCGCCGCGCGCTCCGCTTGTGTTGTGCCTGTCAACGCGATTCTGCGTGACGGAGATGCTTTGGTTTCTCTTTCGAGGCAAACTGCGCAAAGCCTTTCGCAGAACGACGGGCAGGGCGACGACAAACATTGGAACGTTTCAAGTGAATGTGTACTACCCCACCGTGCGCGAGCTCAAACGCGTCTTTTCGCCATGGTTCCGATTGCGCTCGTGCAAGGGAATCGGGGTCCTGGTGCCGCCCTCCTACCTGGAAAAGATTGTGTGCAGGTGGCCGCGCTTGCTTGCATGCCTGCGAGCGATGGATGAGCGTATTGCACATTGGCCCGTACTCCGGGTCCTGGGTGACCACATGCTTTTGCACTTCGAGCGCGTGGAGGGTCCATGTCTGTGACGCGTGAAGCGCGGTCCAGCGAAGCCGAATTGACGCGAGAGCCTAGGTTTCTACTGCGCTGCCCGCGCTGCCAAGGGCAGATCGGCACCTTCGGTATTGCAGCCAACGCATATTCGTGTACCCGCTGCCCATTCAAAATCACATGCGAGCGTGGTGTGTGGAGGGCGCTGTTGCCGGAACGGGAAGCCTATTTTGCGCGCTTTGTCGAAGACTACGAATTCATACGGGAGCGCGAGGGGCGGGGCAGCAAAAATGCGAAGTACTATCTTGCTTTACCCGATCGGGACCTGACCGGAAGCAACCGCCGGCAGTGGGCAGTCCGTGCGCGCACCTTCCGCTACATCGAGCGCAAGATTCTTCCCCACATCGGGCCGCGGCTCAATGCCCGCCTGCGCATTCTCGATCTTGGCGCCGGCAACGGATGGATGAGTTATCGGCTGGCGCGCCAGGGGCATTCAGCGGTCGCGGTGGACCTTATCACCAACGAACAGGATGGGCTGGGGGCCGCACAGCACTATGCATCGCATCTGCCATTCCTCTTTCCCCGCATTCAGGCGGAACTCGACAACATCCCCCTCGCCGACAACCAGTTCGACGTCGCCATCTTCAATGCGTCCTTTCACTACTCCGAGTGCTATGAGAAAACGCTGGCGGAAGCGCTGCGCTGTACGCGTCCCGGAGGCATGGTGCTGGTTGCCGACACTGCATGGTACGCGGACGAGGAAAGCGGGGAACGCATGCTGGCAGAACGACGTGCTTCGTTCGTGAAACGTTTTGGGTTTCCGTCGGACGAAATTCCCAGCCTGGAATACCTGACCGACGGACGCCTCCGTCAACTCGAGGACCGCTTCGGCATTCGCTGGCAAACGCACACTCCCTACTACGGCCTGCGGTGGCAATTGCGGCCCTGGCTTGCCAAGCTGCGCCACGCCCGCACCCCCTCGCAGTTTCGTATTTACACCGCCAGGGTGGTGCAATGATCGTTTTATTCCATCCTCGTGCCACGCGACCGCGGAACTGCCGCCTGCCTCTGGCCGTGCTAGCGTTGGCCGCTGTGCTGGAAGGCCGGGAAGAATACCGCATCATCGACGGCAACCTCGAGGAAGATCCGGTTGCGGCCATCCTTAGTACCATCCGTTATCACCAGGTGGAGTTGTTGGGCGTCTCCTGCATGCCGGGACCGCAGATGGTTGCCGCCGTGGAAACCTGCCGGGAAATCCGCCGCCTCTGCCCCCAGGTCAAGATAGTCTGGGGCGGTTACTTTCCCTCCCTCTATCCGGACACAGCATTGAATGCCAGATATGTGGACTACGTCGTGCGTGGTCAGGGAGAGGACACCTTACTGCAATTGCTCGAAGTCTTAAGGGGAAAAAGAAGCCCGGACTCAGTGCTGGGCCTTGGCTACAAAGATGCGTTCGGCTTCCATCGCCTGAATCCGGAGCGGCCGCCGAAGGGTCCGGATGACTTCCCCTGGTCGCCCTTCCATCGTTTGCCGGTCGAGAAATATCTGCGTCCTTCGTTCTTCGGCAAGCGCACGGCGGTACATCATGCCAGCATCGGCTGCCCGTTCAATTGCAGCTTTTGCGGGGTGCACGCGGCTTACGGACGAACGGAACGCATGGAGTCTCCGGAGCGGACGGCTCAGATCCTCAACTATCTGTCGGCGCGCTATGGCGCCGACTCCGTCCAGTTTTACGACATGAACTTTTTTCTGCGCGAGGATCACGCTCGGGAACTGTGCGATCGGCTCGCGCCACTGAATATGCGCTGGTGGTGCGAGGCACGTGTCGACATCATGTCCCGCTATTCTGACGCCACGATGCGAGCCATTCGCAATGCTGGATGCGCCATGATTTTTTTCGGAGCCGAATCAGGCTCGGATTGGGTGCTCAAGGAAATGCAGAAGGGAATCACGACTGATGAAACAGTAGCGATGGCACATCGCACGCGTGACTTCGGCATTATTCCCGAGTTCTCGTTTGTCGTTGGCAATCCTGGCGATCCGGCGCGCGACACGCGGGAAACGATAAGCTTTATCCGCAAGCTCAAGCGCATCAATCCGAGCTCCGAAATCATCGTGCAACATTACACGCCGACACCTCAGCCGGGAAAGGAGATGTATGGGGATGTTGCGGAGAAGTTTATCTTTCCCGATAGCCCAGGGGGATGGGCCAGCCCGGAATGGCTGAACTATACCCTGCGTATCGATACGCGCGCGCCCTGGCTCCAGCCGAAAACCAAGAAGCTGATCGATAACTTCGAGACGGTGGTGGCCTCGCGCTGGCCAACCGTGCAAGACATCCGCGCCCCGCGCTGGAGCCGCACACTGTTGAAGTCTTTGAGCTCGTGGCGCTATGCGCTCCGCTGCTACCGCTATCCCTTCGAGCTGCACCTCGCCCATCGGTACATAAAACTGCGCAAGCCGAAGCGAGAGAGCCTCTGATGCGCACTCTTATTTCACCCGATGCGGCCTTCGATGCCTGGGCGGAGGTGTATGACACCCAGCCAAACCCTTTGCTCGCGTTGGAGCATGGGGCGCTCATGGATCTGCTGCCGGAGGTTCGCGGCCTCGATATCCTGGACACCGGCTGCGGAACGGGAAGGTGGTTGAGGCATTTCGCGGAGCGTTCGCCGCGCCGTCTAACCGGGGTGGATGCCTCGGCGGAAATGATCGCTGCCGCCGGGCGCAAACTGGGTGACCTTTGCGAGCTGAAGCTGGGGAGCTGCACGTCGTTGCCCTTCGCGGAGGAAGGCGCCGACCTGGTGCTCTCATCCTTCGTGCTTAGCTATGTGGATGACCTCGATGCGTGCGCAGCTGAGGTTGACCGGGTGCTTCGCCCTGGAGGCAGCTTCTTCTTAAGCGATATGCATCCGGAAACCGAGATATCGCTCGGTTGGAAGAGGTCGTTCACGCTGCACGGCGCTGAAATGTCCGTGCACAGCCGTAACCATTCTTTGCCCCGCATCCTCGAGGTCTTTGAACGGCATGGTCTTCGCCTTGCCGCACGCAATGAGCCGGCGTTTGGCGCGGCAGAGCAGGCGATCTTCGCTCAGCGTGGCAAGAGTAAGTCCTGGGCTGACGCGCAGGCTAGCCCGGCGATTTATGTGCTCAAGTGGCGTAAGCCGGCGAGCGCGCCGCGCGTGCGTCGATCTCCTCCGGCCGGACAAGGAGTGCTCGTCCTTCGAGGAGCCCGGTGTGCAGACGGGCCGGACAGGGTCGAGACGCGTACGCTCTCCATCGTGAATGGGTGCATACAACCGATCGAGAGCCAGACTTCGCATGCCAACGTTGCCATCGATCTCGATCTTTCGGACTGCCTGATTCTGCCCGGGCTCATCAACGCGCACGACCATTTGGAGTTCGGCTTGTTCCCGAGACTGGGAAATGGTCCGTACGAGAACGCCGGCCAATGGGCGAACGACATTCATCTCGCGCACAAGGAGACCATCGCCCGGTTTCGCCGGGTGCCGCGGGAGTCTGCTGTCGTGTGGGGCGCCATTCGGAATTTGCTTTGTGGCGTAACCACAGTGTGCCACCACAATCCGATTTACCCGGAGATGATGGCGCCCGGTTTTCCGGTTCGCTTGGCCAGAGACTTTGCCTGGGCACACTCGTGCGCCTTCGAGCCGCAGTTGGCGAAGAAGTTTGCCGCGAGCGACGCAAGTCTCCCATTTATCGTGCATGCCGCGGAAGGTATCGACCAGCAGAGCGACCATGAAATTTTCCTGCTGGACCTGATGAACGCGCTGAGTGAGAGAACGCTGTTGGTCCATGGCCTGGGTTGTTCTGCCGAGGCTATCGCCTTGATCAACCAGCGGCGTGCCACAGTCGTCCTGTGTCCTACCTCGAATGAGTTTCTGTTCCACCGCAGCCCCGCCCTGGAGTCGATTCGATCATTCCGCTCCGTGATTCTGGGCAGCGATTCACCGCTTACCGCGGAAGGTGATCTGCTGGATGAGATCCACTTCGCCCATTGGCGTACAGGCCTCGATGCCGCCACGCTTTACCGCATGGTAACCACTAAGGCGGCGCGAGCTCTGCGCTTTCGCCGCGGTGAAGGCACGCTGGCGCCTGGGGCGGTCGCGGATGTTCTCGTGCTGCGCGATGCCGGCCTCACGCCCGGGGAAACCCTCGTGCGGATGACGATCGAGCAATTGGAACTCGTGATCGTGGGCGGCCGTGTTCAATTAGCCAGCCCAGCGTTCATGCGACATCTGCCGCCCTCATTAGTCGACCAACTCGAACTGCTGGAGGTAGGGGGTCATCGCCGCTGGCTACGCGCCCCTATTCGTGCCCTTCTGGCGACGGCAGAACAGTGCCTGGGAGAAACGGTAAAGATCGGCGGAAAGAGGGTGCGCCATGTCATCGCTGCCTGACCTGATTACCGCCAAGGACGGTCATCGCGATGCGGAGCTTGGCCGCTTGCCGATTCTTATTCTGAACGTGCACAGCCATTGCAATTGCCGCTGCCTGATGTGCGATATCTGGCAGAGGACAAAGCACGAACAGATCAACGCTGCTGATCTGGAACGCCATCGGGAATCGCTGCGCAAGCTGGGGGTTCAACAGGTTGTGCTGTCCGGTGGCGAACCGTTACTGCACACCGATCTTGAGCCACTATGCAGTTTTTTTCGTGAACAGGGCATTCGGCTCACTCTGCTTACCACCGGCCTGCTTCTTCACAAACGAGCGCGCGAGGTCGCGGCCCACTTCGACGAGGTGATCGTTTCGATCGACGGTCCCGCCTCAGTGCACGATGCGATACGGCGTGTTCCTGGGGCCTTCGCCCTCATTTGCAGAGGCGTGGCCGCCGTTCGCGCGCTGCGCCCTCACATGCGCATTAGCTGCCGCACGACCGTACAAAAAACCAACCACCACCAACTGTGCGCCACGGCCCGCGCCGCCCGGCAAGCTGGGTTTGACGCTATTTCATTTCTCGCGGCGGATTTGACGTCCGAAGCCTTCAATCGCCCGCTTATCTGGCCTGGGGAGCGACAGAGCACGATTGCGCTCACGCAGGCAGAAATCGGAGTGCTGGAGACCCAAGTGGACGCCTTGCTTGGGCTGAACGCGGAATGGGATACAAGATTTGTCAGCGAAGGCAGGGAAAAACTCGAGCGCATTGTCAGGCATTTCCGCGTGCATCTGGATCTTGCTTCGCCCATTGCGCCCATCTGTAATGCTCCCTGGGTATCCGCGGTCATCGAAACGGATGGATCTCTAAGGCCATGCTTTTTCCACCGCGCTATCGGGAATGTTCATTCTTCTACCCTGGACGAAGCCATCAATGGAGACAGAGGCCGTTCCTTTCGCCAGGCGCTGGATGTGGAGCGCAATCCAACTTGCCGCCGATGTGTCTGCTCGCTGAATTACTCGGGTTAGGTGATTGCGGTAGTGGGCGAAGTGCAATCACTCATCGCCGCGAACATCGGACGCGCTCAATGCTCCCAGCGCCACTTCGGAAAATACGTCAATTGCAGTAACCCCGTGAAGTTCGTAGTCCGCCCTGGGGTCAACAACGGCACCTTCCATGCCTCGTACTGTCCAAAGGCGGTCAGCTCGGTGTTTTGCCTAAGCCGCTTTACGACTCGCACCGACCAGTCGTTTTGCGTTGTACCGCCGGGTATAAAACCGACCGCTACCTTCGCATTGCGGTAGCTGAATTGCACGCTCTCGCGAGGACTCAGCCAATAGGTGAGCCACGCCTGGCCACCCTTGCCTTCACGGCCGACCCAGCTGCCAAGAAGATGATCCTGATTGGTGTAGCCGTTTTTGTATTGGCCTTCCCAATAAATGAAATGACCGCCATCGATCGTGCCCGCCGGCGTATCGGTACTCGCCGCCTCCACCCGGAAATCAAGGTGCGGTAAGCCCGGCACCCGCGCAAGATAGATGCCCGGGTTGATAGCTGCCCGGCGCGGTGCATCGATCGGAGACGTGTCATCATGCACGATCGAGTCGGAATAGAGCGTGACCCATCGTGTCAGCCCGGGCAGTCGCCAGGTGAAATCAAAGCTGGAATGGCGCTCACCAGGATCATTTCGCGATTCCTTTTCCGCAACGGGCACATTGCTGAAGCTGGTAAAGCTGTGCCAGAACGAACCAAACGTCAATGGCACGTGTCCTTCTCCGGCGAAGATTACGACGCGCGAGAATCCGAACTCGAGATTGCGGCTTGGTTTGAAACTAAACTTCTCCGCATGCACCCACGGATTCCTGGGCTGAGCCCAACCCTTTAACTCCCCAAAAAATCCTTCGTAGCGGAAAGGACCCGTCAAGCGTGAGAGCAGGGGAATCGAGAGCGGTTCCACCCGGTTGATGCGAAGGGCATAGATCGGCGGCGCATTGTTGCTCCACGCCATGCTGCCCAGCTTGCCGGGGCCCCACCAGTCTTCACTCTTGCCTACCGATATTTCGTGGCCTTGCAGATAGACCGACGCGTTTGCATCCAGCAGTCGAAAAACATCTGTTTGCGGCGCTGGCAGCAGGTCAGAGGGCTGCACCGGGATCTCGTCGGCCGCGGCAAATGCATCGAGAGCCGTTTGCGGTAAGGGGGCAAGGCCCGGAGCGTGCTGATATTCTCCGCGCACGCTTAGCGTAAAGCGGTTCATTTGAGCGGAAGCTGCGAACCCGTTGAACGCGCTCAGCCCCCGCCCGTAGGGCCGGCCGTAGTCATTGGTGAGCGTTTCCCCCAGGTGCGCCGATTCGGTAAGAGGCTCGCCGGCAATGCCGAGGATGCGCGTATACATCTCCTCTACAGTTGCATTTATGACACGGCCTCCATCCTTCTCCATTTGTCGATCAGAGGCGAACTCCGTGCGCAAAGCATCAAAGGTGCGGCGTGCTTCAGAGGAATCCGGGGTCAGCGATACCGCGTCCTCTGTTTCCTCTAAAATGTGCACGCAACTCAAGCGTGTCCATGGTTTCATTCCCAAATAAGCAGTGTCTGCAAAGCCCAGGGCGTGAAGGCGGTCAAAGGCATCGTAGATCCAGCTATCCAGCGGGACATAGACAGAGCCGTAGGAGCCTGTTGTGCGCGTTGCCCCTGGGGAGTCAGGCAGCGTTGCCTGCTGCGCGTTGCCGCGCCCCAGCAGAGTGGCGAGAAGCAGAACAACGAATATCCCTTTCAAGTACAGGCGGCCGCAGTCTGCTCGAAATGTTCGCATGAGGACGGGAAGAGGCATTTCAGGCGGTTTCGTCAGACCGCTGCGCGTACCACCAGGCAAGTCCGCGCCAAAGAGTACCGGGGATCATCCTGAGATGGAAAGCAGAGCGGAATATCAGGTGCAGCACATATCGAATATGTGGCTGCGATGGCCAGAATCGCCGTGTGCGCCTCGTCTTGGTAGCACCTTGTCCAGCAGCTCCCAGACGTGGCAGCCGAAAAGGAAAGAGTGCGTTCGGCAGTATCGATACCTTGTCTTTGGTCGTGGGCAGCAATGCCAGATGTAGCCACAAACCATGTTTGTTGGGATCAAACATTCCCGTCAGCGGAGACTGCCAAAACCTATCTAACCATTGCCTTACAGGCGTCGCCAGGTGTTCGATTTCGCGCCCCACGACGGGCGAACAGCGGCAGCCAAACCATCGCCGGGCTAAGTAAAACGAGATCGCCTGCAAAGAGCGCAGCGCTTGGCCGTGGGCTTCGCTCCACGCTTGCCACAACGAAGCATCCTCCGCGCGCTTGTGCAGGAAGCAGGCAACTTCGTAGACGTGGTGGACAACCCAATCGCCGCGCAGCACGTCGCGCAGGATATGCAGCGCGTTGAAAGCCAGATTGTCGATGGACGAGAGCGCCGGGAAACTGAAGTTGGTGAGCTTGCGTATTTCTCGCCTCTCCCAAAAAGCGTCCACTCCTTCGACCGCAACCCGCGTAGCGGCTTCGTTCCAGAAGCAGTAATGCAGATCCACGGCCGGGGGCATCTTGGGGTCGTACATATTTCCCCGCCATTGCCAGCCCCGATGCCTGGTCATCTCCGGCAGGTGGTCTGCCGGATGCTTCTCCAGAGCGCGATCGCTGGTGTAACCAAGCTGCTGCAACACCTCTTGCGCCGCGGGAATCGAAGTGCGCGGGCAACAGAGGTCAAGGTCCGACTGCATTCGGTAGTCAAGCGTGGCAACGAAGTCGGGGAATTGAGCAAATCCCTTGACCACAAGGTGATCGACACCGGCATTGGAGAATGCGACAGCGATCTCGTCGTAGGTCTCTGCGATTTTGTGGTGGCGTGCGCAATTGTCAGCCAGGTTCTGTTTCAGGCGCGACCGTACCCAGGGCGGCGTCGCAGCCTCCCACTGACGCGCCAGCGGCAGCGTGAGGTGAGCCAGGTCACAAAATGCCAAGAGCTCGTGCCAGTCGCTATCCGAGAGCCGCCCCAATTCCTGCGGCTGGGGTTCATCCAATTGAAGCGCCGCCATAACTGCGGTGAAAAATGCAGGCCCGCCCCCGCTTTGTCCTCGACTACTCATGACCTGCCATTTGCTCGAGGAGACGAATTGCATCATGCAAATCGCTGTAACGCATCTCGTGCAACTTTGCGTTCAACAATCGATCGAGGCCCGGCGCCTCTTCGCCCTCATCCTCAGTTGCCTCCCACGACTGCCTTGCCCAGGCCATGGCCATCGGCTTGGGAAAGGGCAGGAGCGCAGCCGGTCCGTCGTGATTACGATTTAGAAAGACCACGTGCTCGACCGTCGTGCAGTGCGCGGTCCTTAAAGACAGTTGCGATGTCGGAATTTCAATCGAAGGCTCGGTTGTCGCGTGGGGCGTGAGGTCGAAAGCACGTATTTCCGGGAATAGTTGCTTAGCGGAAGGACGCATTCGCAAGCGTTGCGGATTGCCGACAACCAGCCTGCTACCGCTATTCGAAACCAGGTAGCTGGCATCATCCGAGAGGAAGTTCCAACCTGCACGGGCGCAAGCGTATGCCAGCGACGACTTACCGGAGCCGGAATTGCCGCAAAGCAGCAAGCCTTTGCCGGCACGTTCCACACACGCTGCGTGAAGTGGAAGCACATATCTGCCGCCCAGCATGGTTAAGGCTATCCC
>JBARKD010000790.1:0-2584 GCA_049800615.1 Acidobacteriaceae bacterium
CTAAACAGGTTGTTTGACTTTCTTCGATTTGCTTCTAACTCTTTGATTACATAGGGAGTTGGATTCTGTCACGGCAGAGGTCGCGGGTTCGAGCCCCGTCGTCCCCGCCAGATTCTAAAAGAGTTAGGATCATGGGTGGCCCCAAAAAGACAGAGGTCGTGGGTTTGATATGGGTGCAATAAGCACCCTACCCCTCGATTTCAGGGTGTTTTTCATCCTTCGTCTCACCCAGATTTGGAACCATCATCCTTACAACCTTGCTTTGTGCGGCCCGCTTGTTCGAGGTCGTGGCCTGCGTGTAGACCTCAAGCGTAATCCTGCTGTTGGCATGCCGTAAAAGCTCTTGGACCGTCTTGACGTCTTCCCCGTTCGCCTTGAGCAGTGTCCCGAAGGTATGGCGAAAGGTGTGCCAGCCGATTCGTTTGTGGATGCCGTTTGCTTTCGCAACCGGCCGGATGTGTCGCTTCATCAGATTGTCCGGCCAGTACGGTTGCTTGCCCCCCATGGCCTCGCTGGCAAAGACATAATCGTCGTTAAGTGGATATGCACTCTGGCGACGCCAGCGCAACAGGTCCTCCGCCATATAGACGTCAAGCGGAACCGGTTTGGCTGATGCCTCTGTCTTGCAATCGCCCACCACCTGATGCCAGATCGAACGGGTCACACTGAGTTCGAGATTCCCGAAATCTACATCCCGCCATCGGAGAGCCAGGAGTTCGCTGACCCGAAGACCAGTGCCAGCGTCCAGCAAAGCAAGTGTTCGTTCCCGAACGCCGAGCTTGCTGAGCAGCAGTTGAATTTCGGCAAGCTCGAGAACATCAGGAATGCGCTCTCGTTTTGCGCTCTGCCGGACGAGCTTGATCGGATTCCGATCCACCCATTCGTATCGCATAGCGTGAGTGAAGAGTGCGCTCATGAGGTTTCGAATCTTGGCTCGTGTGCCTTTCGCTCGCTTGATGCCGTCCGGCCACTCTTCCACGGCTACGGACTTCTCCTGGTCCAGTGTATGGTCCCCCCATCGCGGAAGTATCCAGTTCTCCAGATTGCAGTCGTAGGCAGACCGTGTTGAGAACGCTTTTCTCCCGTTCCGATCAGTTGCCAGTTCCTTCAACCTGTAATGCGCAACAAGCATCGCAATTGTGTTTGGTCCCGTTCCTCCCTGTGTGTTTTCTTGGTTGGCGTCGATGCGCAACGCTTGGGCTGCCTTGAGGGCTGATGCTTCATTTGCGAGTGTATCGACTGTACCGACGATTGCCTTACGGTATTTGTTCTTGCCGTCGGTTCCAATCTCATACCACCGAAAAATCCACACATCTGGCCCGCTTTGCCGCTTTTCACGTTGCACGCTTCCATGCTGATATCTCGTTCGCCTAAACATGAGTTCTCCTGTTTCAGGCGACAACGGACGACTGTGTCCAGAGTAGCGCCCGAGCGGGCAGAGGTCGAGAGGGAATTTTCTCGTCCAAGGGTTACGAATACCAGGATGCGGACGGCAAGACCATCAAGACGATGGAGCATCGCGCCGGGTGGGACGCAACTTTCTCCGCTCCGAAATCTGTCTCTTTGACGGCTTTGGTAGGCGGCGATGACCGCGTACGTGAAGCACACCGTGACAGTGTCCGCATCGCGCTCGAGCAGCTCGAATACTACATGCAGGCGCGCATTGGCGGGAACCATCCGCCCGAGACAACGGCCAAATTCGTGGCCGCCAAGTTCGAGCACGACACGGCTCGCCCGGTCGACGGGTATGTGGCGCCGCAGCTCCATACCCACGCGGTGATCTTCAACATTACTGAGCGCGAAGATGGTCACCTGCACGCCCCAACCGCTCAAAGGAGAGCACCCCATGAACTCGAACACAACTACCGAGTACCGCGACCTTCCCCTCGCCGTCCTCACCGAGTCTCCCACGAACCCGCGCCGGATCTTCGAAGATGCCGCGCTTAAAGAGCTCGTCGAGAGCATTCGCAGCCAGGGCGTTCTGTCGCCCTTGCTTGTGCGGCCTCTTACCGACCAGAGCTTCGAGATTGTCGCCGGAGCGAGACGCTACCGCGCCGCCAAAATTGCGGAGGCCCCGACTGTGCCTGTCCGGATCGTCCACCTCACCGATGCCGAGGCACTGGAGGCGCAGTTAATCGAAATATCTTTAGTTGGCAAGAAATTTCTTTGCCTTTATGCGACCCCGCACGTCGTTTATATGTAATCGACGTGCCGGGCTTACCCCAAATTGCTGGATACAACGGGCTGTCGCCACCCCGTGCAATGGCATGCGGTCCTGATAGCCGCTTCAGTACACTGGTAATCCGCCACCGGATTCAATCGAATTCCCCCGGGAAACTCTGCTTACTGTAGTAATTTCAGGATCGGCGACAATCCGCCAACAACGTCGATCCATGCATTGCTCGTGTCGCCGTTGCACGCTTGCAGTGCGTCCATCAGTCAACACTGGCCGACTTCAAGCCCGGAGATCACCCGCCTGGGCTCAACTCCATTGAAAGCCCATAGTACTGGCAGCCGTTAAGGCTTCCTTCAAGTCGCTGTATCTGAAGCGCCCATCAAGAGCAACTCACGACCAGCTCTTCGC
>JBARKD010000791.1:0-8744 GCA_049800615.1 Acidobacteriaceae bacterium
AAGTTTTGCGCGTCGATTTGCTGCGCGGAACCAAGTGGCAAGCGGTCCCACCGTACACCAATGAATCAAAAAGAGCTGAGAGAACTCATCGAGTTCTTAATCGAAAAAGACATTGCCGAGTTTGAACTGGAGCGCGGCGACGTCAAGGTGAAAATAAGGCGTGCCGGCGAGCACACCGTGGTGCACTCGCGAGAAATGCCGTACGTTGCAGTACCTGTCCAGCAATCGGGACAACCTTCGGCAGTGCCCTCTATTACTGCACCTTCTCCGGTTGCGGCAGTCGCGCCCGCGCCGGAAGAGAACCTGCACCTCGTGAAGTCTCCCATCGTCGGAACGTTCTACGAGGCGCCGTCGCCGGGTGCTCCGCCTTTCGTGAAGGTGGGGGATATGGTGGAGGTGGGCCAGGTGCTGTGCATCGTCGAGGCCATGAAGTTGTTGAACGAGATTGAGTCGGATGTGGCCGGTGAAATTGTAAAGAAGATGGGAAGCAACGGCCAGCCGATTGAATACGGGCAAGAGTTGTTCGCGGTTCGGGTGAAGAACTGAAATTTCTGTCAAGCCGCGCAGAGCCGCGTTTTTTCGCCGTCGTTTTCTGCCAAAGGAAAAGTCTCCAACCAACAATGTCCGCAGAGAACAGCAAGCTGACGGCTGAGGGCTGAAAAGCTGATCCATGTTTAAGCGACATGTTTAAGATACATGTTTAAGAAAATCCTGATTGCGAATCGCGGAGAGATTGCCCTGCGGGTTATTTGCGCGTGCAAGGAACTGGGCATCCACACCGTTGCCATTTACAGCGAAGCAGACCGCCATTCCCTGCCTGTGCGGTTCGCCGATGAAGCGATTTGTATTGGGCCGCCCCAACTGGCGTTGAGCTATCTCAACATCCCGGCTGTAATCAGCGCAGCGGAGATTGCGAATGTGGATGCGGTGCATCCCGGCTACGGATTGCTGGCGGAGAATGCGAATTTCGCCGAGGTATGCGAGACCAGTGGGATCAAGTTCATTGGGCCGCGGCCGGAAGTGACGCGGCTGATGGGGGAGAAGGAAAAAGCGCGCGCCGCCATGAAGCGAGCGGGCGTGCCGATTCTGCCGGGTTCGGAGGGAATCATCGCCTCCGACGGTGAAGCTGTGGAGTGGGCGCGGCAGGTGGGCTTCCCTGTGATCGTGAAAGCGTCGGCGGGCGGCGGCGGGCGCGGTATGCGTATTGTACGCAGCGAAGAGGAATTGCCCGGATTATTCAGGGCGGCGCAATCCGAGGCGGCCGGAGCTTTCGGCAACGGCGACCTGTACATGGAGAAGTATGTCGAGCACCCGCGTCACATTGAATTTCAGGTGCTGGCTGACGAGCACGGCAACGTGGTCAGCCTCGGAGAGCGTGAGTGCTCCATCCAGCGCCGGCATCAAAAGTTGCTCGAGGAGTCGCCTTCGACCCAGGTCACGCCGGAATTGCGTGATCAGATCGGCGCGGTTTTGTGCAAGTCGCTGGCCGAGATCGGCTACACCAATGCAGGCACGATCGAGTTCCTGATGGACCAGGAGCGCCGTCTGCACTTCATCGAGATGAACACCCGCATCCAGGTGGAGCATCCGGTCACGGAGATGGTCACGGACGTTGATCTGGTGAAGAGCCAGATCATGATTGCGGCTGGGGCTCACATGCGGGACGTGCTGCAGGCGCCGATTGTGCATCGCGGTCACGCCATCGAGTGCCGCATTAACGCGGAGCATCCTGAAAAGTTCACGCCATCGGCGGGTAAGATTACGGCGTTTAATCCGCCGGGAGGGACCGGCGTCCGCGTGGATACCGCAGCATACGCGGAAGGCGTAATTCCGCCGTACTACGATTCGCTGATTGCCAAATTAATCGTCCGCGGCAGAGACCGCAGCGAGGCGGTTTCGCGCATGTCACGGGCTCTCGAGATGTTTATTGTCGAAGGCGTGTATACGACGATTCCGCTGCATCGGAAAATTCTGGCGGATCCGGACTTCCGCGCCGGGAAGTTCGATACAGGGTTCATCGAGCGATTTCTGGCGGCGGGCAAGAAGGGCTCGGCGGCGTGATTTCTGTTCCCCGTCTATATTCCATTGTGGACGCCACGTTTTTTCCCACGACTGATGACTTGATGGTTTTTGCGCACGAGCTTGTTGCCGGCGGTTGTACTCTTCTGCAGTACCGCAACAAGAGCGGGAATGCGCGTGTGATGCTGGAGCAGGCAGGTGAATTGAAGAAGCATCTCCACTCCCACCCTGACATCGCAAGAAACCCGACGTTAGGACGGGGCACCGAGGACTCGGTGCGGCTGATCCTGAACGACCGCGCGGATCTGGCTCTGATCGCGGAGTTCGATGGCGTGCATGTTGGGCAGGACGACCTCTCGCCGGAGTCAGTTCGGAAGATCATCGGGGCGGGGCGCTGGCTCGGGGTTTCCACTCACAATCCGGAGCAACTGAAGGAAGCGGATCGAAGCGCGGCGGACTATCTCGCCATCGGCCCTGTATTTTCCACTACCAGCAAGGAGAGGCCTGACCCGGTCGTAGGGCTCGAAGGCGTGCGGCGGGCGCGGCAATTGACGCGAAAGCCTCTAGTGGCCATAGGCGGCATCACGCGTGCCAACGCAGTCTCGGTCATCGAGGCCGGGGCCGATTCCGTGGCGGTGATATCTGATTTGTTACTGCATCCCCGCAAATCAGCAGAGGAATTTTTCCGCATCTTGAGGTAAAGTCAGGGGGCAATTGGTGAAACAGCCCGAGTGGACATTCGCCGTTGGTCGATGGTCGTTAGCTCCAGTCGCAGCAGCGGCTTGCTTCTCTGAACGCCGAGGCCGACGACGAACGACCAACGACTAGCGACTAACGACCAATTACCTACAGACGCCATCACAACCGGAGGCACCCTGAGCACACCGACAACGATAGCCGGCAGCGACTGGGAACTTCATAGCTCTCAAGACAAAGAGTTGGTCAAGGGCCTGGGCCTGACCAGCGCGACCATGCTGGTCATGGGGTCGATGATCGGCTCCGGCATCTTTATTGTGTCGGCGGAGATTGCGCGCCAAGTCGATTCGCCCGCCCTGCTGATCGCAGCGTGGGCTGTGGCCGGATTTATGACCGTCGTCGCAGCCCTCAGCTATGGTGAATTGGCGGCAATGATGCCGCGAGCCGGCGGGCAGTACGTTTACCTGCGGGAAGCGCTGGGGCCGTTGTGGGGATTTCTTTACGGCTGGACGCTCTTCCTGGTGATTCAGACGGGGACGATTGCCGCCGTGGGCGTGGCCTTTGGCAAGTTCCTCGGAGTTTTCTTTCCTGCGGTTTCTTCTTCTAATTGGATTTGGCATCTCTGGAAGGTTCCGCCGATCCGCCTGGGGCCGATGGTTCTGGGCAACATGGATGTTGGAATCAATACACAAAATCTGGTTGCTATTCTGCTCGTGGTTTTCCTCTCGGTGGTGAATATCTTCGGCTTGAAGACCGGGGCGCTCATCCAGAATGTGTTTACAACCGCCAAGGTTTCGGCGCTGCTGGGATTGGCATTGTTCGGCCTCGCCCTGGGTCGAAATGCGCAAGCGCTCGCCACAAACTTCAGCGGACACTTCTGGCGTAACGCCGGACTGGGCGCGCAGCACGCCGTGCAAGTGGGAGTGGGTGGGCCGGTCGTAATGGTGGGCACGCTTACGATTCTGGCGGTGGCGCAGGTGGGCTCGCTGTTTTCCGCCGACGCCTGGAACAACGTGACGTTCACTGCTGGAGAAGTAAAGAATCCGAGCCGCAATCTCCCGCTGTCTCTGGCGTTGGGCACAGGCGTGGTCATCGCACTATACATTGCCTGCAACCTGATTTATTTGAATGCGCTTCCGCTCGATGGAACACCGGGGGCGGCCACGATTCTTGGACGCGGAATCAAGTATGCCGCCGAAGAACGCGTGGGCACGGCGGTGATGACGCAGATGTTCGGCGCCGCCGGAGGGCTGCTGATGGCTGCGGCTATTCTGATTTCCAGCTTCGGCTGCAACAACGGTCTGATTCTCTCTGGCGCGCGGGTCTACTACGCCATGGCGAAGGACGGCCTGTTCTTCCGCAGCGTGGCCAAACTGCACCCCACATATAAGACGCCGGCTGTTTCTTTGATGGTGCAGATGGTGTGGGCGTGCCTGCTCTGCGTCTCTGGCAGCTACGGGCAGCTCCTGGATTACATCATCTTCGCGGTGCTGGTCTTCTACATTCTGACGATCGTGGGATTATTTGTGCTGCGGCGGACGCATCCCGACGCACCGCGTCCCTACCGCGCCGTGGGGTATCCGGTGCTGCCTGCGATTTATATTGTGATGGCTTTATTTATTGATGTCGTACTATTGCGCTACAAACCGCAATTCACGTGGCCGGGGCTGATTGTGGTGCTGCTGGGCATCCCGGTATATTACGCTTGGTCCCGTAGCGCGCAGGCGAAGAGCGCGGAGGCAAAATGAGCATAGAGGTGGCCCGCCAAGGAGAAACGAAACGCATGGCAAATCTGTTCGCAACCAAGCCGCTGAATTTACTGATGGAGGAAGCCCGCGAGACGGGTGAGCATAGCCTTAAACGCGCACTAGGTCCAACCAATCTAATCACGCTGGGAATCGGAGCGATCATTGGCGCGGGAATCTTTGTTCTGACTGGGGCGGCAGCGGCTCAGTATGCGGGTCCCGCGATCGTGCTCTCGTTTATCCTAGCGGGTATTGCGTGCGCGTTCGCCGGTCTTTGCTATTCCGAGTTCGCCTCGCTGATTCCCATCGCCGGGTCCGCCTACACTTACGGCTACGCCACTTTAGGTGAGATCTTCGCCTGGATTATCGGCTGGGACTTAATTTTGGAGTATGCCTTTGGAGCCGCGACGGTGGCGTCAGGTTGGAGCGGGTACTTCAACAGCTTCCTGCAGGATTTCGGGATTCACCTTCCACCCGCATGGACGGCTACGCCGGGAACTGACCTAGTGTTCTACAACGCCCGCTGGGAGCGGTTGGCGACCATCCTGCCAACTCTTCAGGCGCACGGGGTAGATCCCTCCACTCTTCCGCATGTGCAGGGCGTTTTCAATATACTTGCGTTTCTGGCCATCGCGGCTGTTACCACGGTGCTGGTGATCGGCATCAAAGAATCGGCGAACCTCAACTCCGGGATCGTGATTATAAAACTTGCGATTGTACTTACCTTCATCGGGATTGCGGGCATTTTTGTCAGTGCGCACCCCAGCATTGCCGCTGCCAACTGGCATCCCTTCATCCCTCCGAATACAGGTGAGTTCGGACACTATGGGTGGTCGGGCGTTGCCCGGGGGGCAGGCGTGATTTTCTTTGCCTATATCGGCTTTGATGCGGTGTCGACCGCCGCACAGGAAGCCAAGAATCCGCAGAGGGATATGCCCATTGGCATTTTGGGTTCACTGGTAATCTGCACGATCCTCTACATTCTGGTCTCAGGACTGCTGACGGGTGTGGTTTCCTACACGACGCTCAACGTCCCCGATCCGGTCGCGGTCGGCATCGATCACACGGGCGTCCGTTGGGGCAGCATCCTAGTGAAATTGGGTGCGATCGCCGGACTGGGGAGCGTAATGCTCGTCATGCTATTAGGCCAATCGCGGGTTTTCTTTTCCATGTCGCGAGACGGTCTACTTCCGGAGTGGGCGGGCGCTGTTCACCCCAGGTTCCGCACCCCCTGGATATCCAGCATCCTGGTGGGTACTTTTGTCGCAATTTTCGCTTCGGTTATCCCGATTGGAATTCTTGGCGAACTGGTTAGTATTGGCACGCTGTTGGCTTTTGTTATCGTCTGCGCCGGGGTCTGGATCTTACGACGGAGGCGTCCAGAGCTCGAACGTCCCTTCAAGACTCCGTGGGTGCCGTTCGTTCCGATCATGGGTGTTCTGGTTTCGACGGCTCTAATGGCTAGCCTGCCGGCGGCCACCTGGATCCGCCTAGTCGTCTGGTTGATCCTCGGAATGGCCGTGTACTTCGGATATGGACGACACCATAGCCGCGTACAGGCTGCATTGAAGAATCCCAAGAGGGCGCCCTCCATGGCGGATTAGGTTTCTCGCTGCATAAGGCTCTCCGCAAGGCGCGGAGGGCCTCTTTGTTTTATAGTCAAAAAGAAAGTGGCCAGTGGTGAGTGGTCAGTGACCAGTGAAAGCAAGAAGGCGAGTGTCTTTACTGGCCACTGGCCACTGAACACTGGTCACTGAATACTGGCCACTGCTCCCATGAAAATCGTTTCCGCCGAAGAGATGCGTGCCATCGACCGTGCCACCAGCGAGCGCTTCGGAGTGCCTTCGCTCACAGTGATGGAAATTGCCGGCACCGCAGTCGCGGACTTCGTGCTCTCGCATTACCCTGCGGCCGCTCGCATCGTGGTCTTCTGTGGCAAGGGAAATAATGGCGGCGACGGTTTCGTGGCGGCGCGGCGCCTGCATCAGAAGGGGAAGAAGATTCAGGTGATTCTGCTGGCCGACCCGAGTGAACTGCGGGGCGATGCAGCCGTCATGTTTGGGAAATTGCCATCCCCTGCCATCGCTGTGCATTCCAGCGAAGAATTCAAGAGCGAGCGGATGCAGCTTTCCCTGAACGGGGACCTATATCTCGATGCGGTGCTGGGCACAGGTTTCAAACCTCCGATAAGCGGACTCTACGCGGATGCCATTGCGATCATGAATGCCAGCCAGGTTCCCGTGATTGCCCTAGACATTCCTTCGGGCGCCGATGCCGATTCAATGGCCGCACAGGAGGGGGTGATCGCGGGGATGATCGCCCGCGCTGACGCTATTGTTACGTTCACCGCGCCGCATCCAGCGCATGTCTTCAGCCTGCTGACTGCCGGGCCGACGCTCGTGGCTGACATCGGTTCTCCGGAGGAGGCCATCGTCTCCGCTCTGCAACTGAATGCGATCACGGCGCGGGATATTGCTCCGCTCATCGGACCTCGTCCGGCGGAATCGAACAAAGGCAACTATGGGCACGTGCTGGTGGCCGGAGGATCACTAGGGAAAGCCGGAGCAGCAGCAATGGCGGGAATGAGCGCGCTGCGCGCGGGGGCAGGGCTTTCGACGGTGGCGACTCCGAAATCCGTGCTGGGAACCGTTGCCGGATTTCATCCTGAACTGATGACGGAACCTTTGCCCGAGACCGATGCGGGCACGATCTCAACCGCGGCCCGGGAGCGAATCGAGGAACTAGCGAAAGGGAAGACAGTGCTTGCGATTGGACCGGGGATTTCGCGTGATTCCCAGACCGCGGAACTGATACGAGGTCTGGTCGCGAAACTCCAACTCCCTATGGTAGTGGACGCTGACGGGCTGAACGCGTTTGAAGGCCGCACTACCGAACTGAATGGGAGGGATCGGTCGCTGGTCATTACTCCGCATCCCGGCGAGATGTCGCGACTGGCCGGATGTTCCATCGCTGACGTGCAGAAAGACCGCCTTGGGGTAGCGCGGAAATTCGCGCGCGAACACGGACTGATTGTTGTGCTGAAGGGGCATCGTACTCTGGTGGTTCAGCCCGATGGCGAAGCCTGGGTGAACACAACGGGAAATCCCGGAATGTCCACAGGAGGCACCGGGGACATTCTCACGGGAATGGTTGCCGGGCTGCTGGCGCAGCACCCGAAAGACGCGTTGCACGCCATTCTTGCCGCGGTGCATCTGCACGGGCTGGCTGGCGACGTCATGCGCGAGAGCATGGGTGAGCATTCGCTGGTGGCGACCGATCTGCTTGATGGCTTGCCCGAAGCCTTTCGACGTGCCCGGAAGTCGGCTGAGCAGAAGTTGGTGAGCGTGTAGCTACAGCCCGGCAAAGTGAGCACGATTCTGCAGCTCAATCGAAAATACAGCCTCACCTTGACTGCGGCAGGCGAATGGTTTTTCCGGATTCGGCCGAGCGTCGCGCCGCGTCGAGGATTTCCGTCACTGTGAGATTTATGTCGAGAGACGACGGCCCGTCCGGCTTCATTCCATTCATCAACACTGCCCGCAGATACGAAAGCGAGTTGCTGTAGGGTGCAGGCAGCGCTTTGCCTGCGACTTGCTCTTCCTGGCTGCCAGCCCGTCGCAGGCGAATGTCATCCCGCTTGACTGTGACCACGTAGCCCGTCTGTCCGTAGACTTCCATGTCTTTACGGTCGAAGGGCCAGTTCCAGGACGCCTGCACGATGGCTTGCGCCCTGGGATAGGTCAGGATGATAGTCGCCTCATCATCGACCCGCGGATAAATGTCGGGCTTGATGTGCTGCGTAACGGCGGTGACCGTTTGCGGACGCTTGCCGTCCATCAGCCATGTCATCAGATCGGCGCCGTAGCATCCGAAGTCGAAAAGGGCTCCGCCGCCATCTAGTTTGGGGTCTGTAAGCCAGGCCAGGAACTCGGGGCCAACGCCAATTTCTTTAGGGCCGCTGTGACCGTCGTGGACAACCACCTTCCTCACCTCACCCAATGCATTGTCGTGGAGCAAGTCGTATGCAGCACGATTGCTGGCGTACCAGGTCGTCTCGTAGTTAACCAGAACATGAATCTTCCCGAGGTTGGCAGCTTTCTCGATGGCGAGCGCGTCCTCGAAGCTGACCGCCAACGGCTTTTCCATCATGACGTGGACGCCATGCCGGGCGCAGATCTCAACCACATGCCGGTGGTCGTAAGTATTTGTGTAAACCAGCACAGCCTGGGGATGTTTTCGTTCGAGCATCTCCTCCAGGCTTGAAAACAGCAGGGCGCGGTCGAA
>JBARKD010000792.1:0-12015 GCA_049800615.1 Acidobacteriaceae bacterium
CAATCTCGACGCAGGGTGATTTCCTGGCTCCTGTAACGTTTCAACAATTGGAGTAACTCAATAACTCGCGAATTTCCGACCGCGAAATTCGTAGAACCTAAGGCCATCACTGACTAAGCCAGCTGGAAGGTCACGTGAATCAGAGTGGTGTGATCTACCGGATGCCCATCCTTAATCGCCGGCTTGAACCGGATCTGCTCGGCAACCCGCTTTGCCTGCTCATCCAGACCATGCCCTAGCCCATTCACTACGCGCAATACCTCAACCTGGCCAGTTGCCAGAAAACGCACCTGCAAAGTCACCTCACCCTGGATCCTCAGCTGCGCTGCTTCCGGCGTATATTCCGGGTGCGGTTCCGAAATCACGACCGGAGGAACAAAGGCCGGCTCGCTTTGCTTAATTGCGACTTGGGTGGGTGCGCCACCCTGCTGGGCGAAGTTTCCGGTTGCCACCGTTCCCGTGCCACCAGGCTTCCCGGTTCCCCCGACGATACCGTTGGCAAACCCGGCCGAAGCCACCTTGCCCTTGTCATGTCCGCCGGGAACGCCGTTGGCCACACCGGCGCCGAAAGACGTGCCGCTCACTGCGCCCTTACGTGCGGCGCCCGCGCCCGTCGCCGTGCCCGGGGCGGCTTGAAATGAACCTACCGCCACCACTTGTGACTGCGTAGAGTTGGGGTTTGGTTTGGCTCCCAATGGATCGCCGAAACCACCCGCTTTCACATCCGGCTTCACTTGGTTATTCGCCACTTCCGTCGGCTTGGCGCTGGCAAAGAGGCCAACCTTGGGTTGCGGCGGAGGCGCTACTGCCTTCGGCGGCGCCGGCGGCAGCTTGGGCGCATCCGGCTGCTTCAGCTCAACCGGCTTGGGAATTTCCGGCGGCGGCTGGATCTTGGGTATTGTAATCTTCGGCGGTGTCAGCTTCACCATCTCCGGTTGCGGAGGGGCAATCACCTTCACTTTGGGCACGATGATTTTTGGCGGCGGCGGCACTTCCACCGGCGGAAAGATCAGCGTCTCGTTATACTTCTGCTTCTCGACTTTATGGATGGCTGCAGTGAACAGGAGCAGCAGCGCCATAATGATGAGATTCGTCACCATGCTGACGCCGAAGGAGCCCCAACGGCCTTCCGGTTCGGGGAGGAGTCCGAAACTGTTGAAACTGTCGCGATTCTGAAGATCTTTCGGCATAATAAAGATTCCCTGATTCTCTATAGTCGTAAGGTGATGTGCGAGTCACCGGGCTTACAAATGGAGCGAAAAAAAACTCCCACACTCATACAGACGCACATCCCAGATTCCTGCTTGAAAATCCCTCGAGTTTTGGCCTCGAAGTCTGCAGCCATCATAGACTTGCGCGTCCCGCATATCTCGGTACCAAAGTACTTGCGGATAAGCTCACGATAGACGAGATTTCCCGCAGATGCAGTAACCCAAAGGTGGAGCGATTGAAAACAGAAGTGTATGGATGAAACATGAAGAGAACCATCGCTCTAGCATCCCGGTGTTCCGGGAAAATTCGACGCCTGTCAGTGCCCTTTTTGAGGGCGCTTTGTTGATACTCCTCGGCGTCGCCCGTCATCATCTACCGCGTGACCTGCAGCCATTCTTTGCTGCTGGGTCGTGTGGCCATTCTGGCTCTGCTGTAAGAGTACAAGAAGGACGTGTGAAGGCGTGAAGATTCTCGTAACCGGGGGGGCCGGCTATATCGGCGGAACCGTAGCCCAAATCCTAATGGACCGCGGTTACACCGTCGTGGTCTATGACAACCTCTGCCATGCACGGCCCTCGATGGTCCCCCCGGGCGCTACCTTTGTCGACGGAGATGTTGCTGATAGTAAGAGGCTTGGCGATCTTTTTCGAGACGGTTCCTTTGCCGGCGTCATGCACTTTGCCGCCCTCATCGAGGCTGGCGAGAGCATGCGCCGTCCCGAAATTTACTTTCGGAACAATACGATGGCCACTTTGGGCTTGTTAGAGGCCATCATGGAGAGTAATTTACGAAAATTTGTTTTTTCATCCACGGCTGCTGTCTATGGAGAGCCCCTGCACACTCCCATTACCGAAGATGCTGCTCTCCTTCCCACCAACCCCTATGGTGAATCGAAGCTCCTGGTGGAGCAGATGCTTTCCTGGATGCAGCGCATTCATGGACTGCGCTATGCCAGCTTGCGCTACTTCAATGTCGCCGGCGCAATCCCCGGCCGCGGGGAAGCCCATGAACCGGAATCTCACCTCATTCCACTCATCCTCGATGTCGCTCTCGGGCGGCGTGACAACATCAAGGTCTTCGGCCAGGACTACCCGACCTCCGACGGCACCGCCGTGCGCGACTACATCCACGTGCAGGATCTCGCCGAGGCCCACCTGCTGGCTTTCCGGGCGCTCGACGAGCGCGAGCGAATGATTTACAACCTGGGGAATGGCCGCGGCTTCACTGTAAGGGAAGTGGTGGAATCCGCCCGCCGGGTGACCGGTCATCCGATTCCGGTGGACGAGTTGCCGCGCCGCCCAGGAGATCCTGCCGTCTTGATTGCCGGCTCAACCAAAATCGAAAGTGAACTCGGTTGGAAGCCGAAGTATGTCCGGCTGGACGATATTATGAGCAGCGCCTGGGAATGGCACCAGCAGCGCTACCGCGCCCAGTAGGCCTAGCCTAACCGTTCCTGAACCATACGGAGAAGCCATGAAGACCACCACGACAGACCCCAATCTGGATTCGATCCTGCAGGAGAAAAGAGTCTTTCCCCCTCCGCCCGAGTTTGCCGCCCAGGCCCACGTGAAGAGCCTCGCCGAATACGAATCCCTGTATCGCCGATCGATCCAGGATCCGGAAAGCTTTTGGGCGGACATTGCGCGCGAGCTCCATTGGTTTGCTCCGTGGACCAAAGTGCTGGACTGGGAGGCGCCCTCGGCCAGGTGGTTCGTGGGCGGCAAGACCAACCTTTGCTACAACTGCGTCGACCGTCACGCGTTCGGCGACAGAAAAAATAAGACTGCCATCTTGTGGGAAGGCGAGCCAGGCGAAACCCGTGCGCTGACTTATAAGGAACTGCATCTCGAGGTGCAGAGATTCGCCAATGTGCTCAAGGGGCTCGGGGTTCGCAAGGGTGATCGGGTCGCTGTGTATATGGGGATGACTCCGGAGCTGGCCATCGCGTTGCTGGCCTGCGCCCGCATCGGCGCCGTACACTCCGTCATCTTTGGCGGCTTTGCCGCCAATGCCCTGGTCGACCGCATCAATGACGCCTCCTGCGTGGCCCTCGTTACCCAGGATGGGTCGTATCGCCGGGGCACGGAAGTGCGCCTGAAGGCGATTGCCGACGAGGCCCTGGTCAACTGCCCCACGATCAGGAATGTGGTCGTCTATCGCCGCACCGGGTCCGCGGTGAACATGCGGGAAGGCCGCGACTACTGGTGGCACGCTCTGGCTGAGCAAGCTCCCGCGGAATGTCCGGCGGAACCTCTCGATTCGGAAGACCCGCTCTACATCTTGTACACGTCGGGCACTACCGGCAAGCCCAAGGGTCTTGTCCACACAACCGGCGGTTATTCGGTACAGACCTATCTCACCAGTAAGTTGATCTTCGATCTCAAGCCGGACGACGTTTACTGGTGCACCGCCGATATCGGCTGGGTCACCGGGCACAGCTATGTGGTCTACGGCATCCTGCAGAATGGCGTTACCACCGTGATGTATGAGGGGGCGCCGAATTATCCTGAAGCGGACCGCCTGTGGAAGATCGTCGACGACCATAAGGTCACCGTTTTCTACACAGCGCCGACAGCCATCCGCGCCTGCATCAAGTGGGGCGATCAATACCCGTTGCGGCATTCGCTGGCTAGTCTGCGCTTGTTAGGCACCGTGGGCGAGCCCATCAATCCCGAGGCTTGGATTTGGTATCGGGAGATCATCGGCAAGGGACGTTGTCCTATTGTCGACACCTGGTGGCAGACGGAAACCGGGGCCATCATGGTGGCGCCATTACCCGGCGCGGTCCCTACCAAGCCCGGTTCCGCGACCCGCCCCTTTCTCGGCATCGAACCAGCCATTGTCAGTCAGGAAGGCGAACCGGTGCCTACCGGCAGCGGTGGATTGCTAGTCATCCGCAGACCTTGGCCTTCCATGGCCCGGACCATCTTTAATGATCCCGAGCGCTATGCCAAAACCTACTGGTCAGAGGTGCCCGGCTGTTACTTCACCGGGGATGGCGCTCGCGTGGACGAGGACGGCAACTACTGGCTTATGGGCAGAGTAGATGACGTCATCAACGTGAGTGGGCACAGGCTCGGCACCATGGAAGTGGAGTCGGCGCTGGTAGCACACCCAAAGGTGGCCGAAGCCGCCGTTGTAGGCCGCCCTCACGAGTTAAAGGGGCAGGCCATCGCCGCATTTGTTTCTCTCGAGAGCAGCCATCATCCGTCGCCCCAGCTCAAAGAGGAATTGCGCGAGTGGGTAGCCAAAGAAATCGGATCGCTGGCGCGCCCGGATGACATCCGCTTCACTCAGGCCCTGCCGAAGACCCGCAGCGGCAAGATCATGCGCCGCTTACTGCGTGAGCTGGCAACCAGTGGCGATATCAAAGGGGACACGACAACCCTCGAAGACTTCACCGTGATCGCCCAGCTTCGCGGTACCGAGGAATAACACGGGGCAGGCTTGAAGGGGAAACAGCAGGTTGGGATGACAATTCTGTGGCTGATTTAGGAAAACTGCAGATTCCTAGGATGAGCTCGGAATGACAAAGGGTAGGCTTGAGTTTCAATCGAGGAGATATCTGCGGTTTGAGATTATTTCCGACCCCACGACCATTTCAAAACCACCAATAAAATGGTCACCCCCAACGCGGCGTATTTTCTGACAGGGGATTCAGGGGCGCGCACTGCTGGTTTCTTCAAACCTTCCCAAGGTGCAAGCTCATAGGAAACCTCGTTGGGCTGCTGAGGAGCCTGTACCTCTGGCCCAACACCTGGGTCGTGAATTTCATCAGCTGGCTGCTCCACATCGCTGCCGTTACCCGCGCTCAACGCAATCTCCGGCCCGTCTATACCACGAGGAACATCATCTTTCTGCGGCGGGAAAGCTTCGACCGTAAAGTAAAAACTGCTGCCCTGACCCCGAGTGCTGGTCGCCCAGATTCGTCCGCCATGTTGATTAATAATGCCCCGGCATAGCGCCAGTCCCAGGCCGGTGCCACCCTGTAGCCGCGAGTCGGAGGCGTCCGCCTGCTGAAACTTGTCGAAAATCAATTCCAGCTTTTCCGGTGGAATGCCCGCGCCTTGATCCTGTACTTCGAAGGTGACTTCCTGCTCGGCGGTGGCCCGCGCAGCCAACCGGATCTCGCCGCCCTTTTCCGAAAACTTGATTGCGTTGCGGATGAGATTGCCCAGCACCTGCACGATGCGAGCGTCATCGACCCAAACATCCACCGGGTGCGCATCAATGCGAAAGCTAAGTCCCGCCCGGGCGGCGACTGCGCGTTCCGGATCCATCGCCCGCCGCAGCAGGTCAATGGCGTTGAACTCCGCCTTATGCACAGGCAGCGTTCCGCTGGCAATGCGCTCGAAATCGACAATGTCGTTGACCAGACGCACGAGCCGGTCGCAGTTGCCCAACGCGATATCGAGCATTTGCGGAATCTTTTCCGGCCGCTTGTCGAGCGCGCCGCTGGTGACAAGGCCCAGCGCCGCGCGCAGCGAAGTAAGCGGTGTGCGTAGCTCATGGCTCACCGTGGCGATGAACTCATCCTTCATTCGGTTGAGCCGGCGCTTTTCTGTTACATCCGCGAAGGCCACCACAATGCCGTCCACCCGGCCGTTGTCTACCAGCGGGCACGCCACGTACTCAACCGGCAGCGATTGCCCATCTTTCCGCCAAAACACGTCGTTGTCGACATGCACGGGAGTTTCCCGTTTCACGCTGCTCAGGATCGGGCATTCTTCCGCCGGGTAAGGAGACCCATCGGCACGCGAGTGATGAATCAACGCATGCAAGTTCTGACCCTGCAGCTCCTGCGCCGAGTAACCCAAAATCTTGGCCGCGCCGCGGTTGATGAAAGTGACCTGGCCCTGCATGGTCATGCCCAGGATGCCTTCACCAACAGAATCAAGGATCGACTCATGCTGCCTGGTCAACGCGTTGAGCTCTTCTTCCGCCTGCGTCTGCTCGGTGATGTCAATTCCATGGCTGAGCACCAGCGGTTCCGCTCCGGGAAACTGCAACCGTTTGTTGCGATAGGCGACAATGCACAACCGGCTGGCTTTTCCCCGCAGATACAAGCGACCCTGGCGATCGTGATCGGGTTCCTTCTGCAGCGCATCGAAATACGCCTCGTACTCAGCGAGGTGATCGCTGTCGACATGGTTACGCAGCCGCGTGCCAATCAGCTCTTCGGGATCGTAGCCCAGGGTTCTGGCCGCGTGCGAGTTGATGGAGAGCAGCACGCCCCTCAGATCGTGAGTGCAGATGAAACCCAGGCTGCTCTCTACCAGCTGCCGGTAGCGTTCTTCGCTTTCCCGCAAAGCCGTTTCGGCTTCGCGCTGCTCGGTCACATCGGCACCTGTCATGATTACGAAACTCACCTCGTCCTGTGCATTGGTCATCGAGGTGGCCGTCCAGGCGATGCGCCGCATTGGTCCTGCTTTGCTGTGCCAACTGAGCTCAAAGGATTCCGTCGTGTTCAGGCTTCGCACCTGCTCGAACATGCGAATGGCGGTTTCCCGTTCTCCGGGTGGAAAGAGTTCTTCGGGAAAAGCGCGGCCGGCCAGGTCGGCAAAACTGTAACCGGAGATGGTTTCGCAGGCGCGATTGAATCGTACGATGCGCCCGGCCGTATCGAAGACCAGCACCAGGGCACTGATCGTGTTGAGCACGGCCGCCACGAAGTTTCGCTCCACGGTCAGCGCCTGCTCGGAACGTTGCCGTGAGCGCAACACGTTCTCTTGTGTCTGGCCACTCGCATAAAGCGTCATGCGCGTGACGATCTGTCTGGCCAGAACCTGAAGATTCTCCAGTGTGTTGCGGTCGAATGCGTTGGGCTTCGGCGAACAAACCGCAACCGTGCCCAGAATCATGCCCGAAGCCGATGAAAGCGGCGCGCCGGCGTACGAACGGCACCGGATGCCGTTGTCTAACTGAATACCCGGCGAGGCAAAGCGGTGATCTGATGCCGCGTCGGTGACAAGCATTGACTTGCCATCGAGCAGCAGGAACTGGCATGGCGACCCGTTGCGCGGTATGTGCCGCGCAGTGAAGCCCACCGTCGACTTGAACCACACCCGTGACCAGTCAAGAAAACCGATGAACGCGTACGGAGCATTGCAGATCGATGCCGCCATCCGCGCGATCTCATCGAACGCCGGGTCGGGAAGCGTGTCCAGAATCTCGTGTTGCAGCAGAGCCTTGAGCCGCTCGGTCTCATCGTGCTGGACACTTGTGGAGCTTGAATGCATCTCAGTTCACTGTCCCACTCTGAAGATCGGTTCATGACCCCCGGGGGTGGGCGAAATGCGAACGGCAAAACGAATTCGCTAAAGGAAAACGATGCAATCGCCGGGGGAAGAGCGAGAAAGACTTGGTACATCCTAACCTGAGAATCGCGTTCCGGCAGTTCACAACGCGACACTATTTGCTCCAAGTTACGAAGCCGCGGTTACTTAGGTCTTTCGAAGGTGGCCCTCTCCCCGTAAAGTAATGAGCACCAGTAACGATCCGGCAATTCTGCCCAACTCATGAGCCAAATCCGACAATCCTCAGCCGGGCGTGTAGTCGCGATCGCCGGCCTCTTTTGCTTCTGCGCTGGATTACTCGCTGCTCTGCTTCTTGCTTCTCCACATATCGGACTGCTGCTTCGCTCCGCCGGCGTTCTTCTGCTGGGTTGGGCCGCCTGGCGGCGGTCTTCCCTGATGGCCTGGATCTTCTGGGCCATGATTGCCGGCGCTGAATTGGGCGCGGACGCGCCCGCCTTTGCCGCTCACTTGCGCGTATTCAGCGACATCTTCCTGCGCCTGATCAAAACCATCGTGGCCCCATTGATTCTTGGCACCCTAATTACCGGTATCGCCGCTCATGGGCAGATGCGCAGCCTGGGAAGAATGGGGCTCAAGGCGCTGGTTTATTTCGAAGTCCTGACCACCGTCGCCATGCTGGTTGGTCTGGCCGCCATCAACATCACGCGCGCGGGCGACGGATTAGCGGTTCCGCAAACTGCTGCCCCAGTTCTGGCGCAGGCGCCCCTGCGATGGGATGAAATTTTGTTGCACTCCTTTCCCGAGAATCTTGCCAAGTCTGTAGCAGACAACCAGATCCTCCAGGTCGCGGTGTTCGCCATTCTGTTTGGTCTAGCCATGAGCCGGCTTAGCCCGGAGCGCCGGGCGCCGCTGCTGCGCGTGATCGAATCCATCACCGAAACCATGTTCGCCTTTACCAACATCGTGATGTACTACGCCCCGGTTGGTGTGGGCGCGGCTATGGCCTACACCGTGGGTCATATGGGACCTGGTGTCTTGTTACACCTGGGACGGCTGCTTCTCACTCTGTATGCTGCCCTGCTCGCGTTTGTACTGCTGGGCTTGCTTCCCGTTGCCTTGATCGCGCGTGTGCCTCTGCGCCGATTTCTGCGCGCGGTTGCCGAGCCGGCCACCATCGCCTTTGCTACCAGCACTTCCGAAGCGGCGCTCCCTCGAGCCATGGAAGCTATGGAAGCCCTCGGCGTGCCCCGCCGGATTGTGGCCTTCGTCATCCCCGCCGGCTACAGCTTTAACCTGGATGGATCGACACTCTACCTCGCCCTGGCGTCGGTTTTTGTCGCCCAGGCCGCCGGCGTGACCATGAGCTGGAAACAACAGATCTTCATGGTAGCCACGCTCCTGCTTACCAGCAAAGGCGTGGCCGGCGTGCCCCGCGCCACACTGGTCGTGCTTTTGGCCACGGTCGCCATGTTCCACCTTCCCGAGGAGCCGATCTTTGTGATCCTGGGAATCGATGCTCTTATGGACATGGCGCGCACCACTGTCAACGTTGTCGGCAATTGCCTGGCTTCGGCAGTGGTTGCCCGATGGGAAGGCGAATTCGACGCCGAACGGCCGCCAGGTGTGACCATGGATGCCCTACTCTAAAGAAACAGGGGGCGCCCAGGGCAGGCTTGCTATACTAACTACTTGAAAGATCTGGCTGGCTTTCCAGCCGGTTCTGAGAAGAATTGGTTTGTACGATTTTCGTGGAAATATTTACGTTCGCGACGGCAGGCCCCACTCGGGGTCTTTTTTGATGGAGCTTTCCAGAAGCGCTTAAAGCTAGTAAGGCCGTACACGAGACACCATGGGGAAACTACTCGACGCGATTCAATCGCCCGCTGACATCAAGAGCTTTACTGTGCCTCAACTTGAGGCGCTGGCTCAGGAAATACGCGAGCAGCTGATTCTGGTCCTTTCCAAGACCGGCGGTCATCTCGGCCCAAACCTCGGCGTAGTCGAATTGACGCTGGCCATGCATTACGTCTTCAATACGCCTTCGGACCGGTTCGTCTTCGACGTGAGCCACCAGGCGTATATTCACAAATTGCTGACGGGCCGTCGCCCCCGCTTCCATACCATGCGTCAGCCGGGTGGTCTCAATGGCTTTATGCTGCGTGGGGAAAGCGATCACGACTGCTATGGTGCGGGCCACGCCGGCACCGCCCTCTCCGCGGCATTGGGCATGGCGGTCGCGCGTGATCTCGCGGGCACCAAAGAAAACATCATCGCCCTCGCCGGTGATGCCGCTTTCACCAATGGCATCAGCTTTGAAGCGCTGAACAACATCGCCCAGCAGACAAAGCGCATGATTGTCGTCCTCAACGATAACGAGTGGTCCATCGACCGCAATGTTGGGGCCATCGCCAATTACCTGCATAAGATCGTTACCAACGAGCGCTACACCAACCTGCACGACTCCGCGGCCCGCCTGCTTGAAAAATTAGGCGGCAAGACTGCACGCCACGTGGTGCGCAAAGCCGAAGAGGCCGCCAAAGGAATGCTGTGGCCCTCCATGCTCTTCGAGGAGTTTGGACTCACCTACTACGGTCCCATCGATGGACACAACGTTGGCTTGCTGATCGAAACATTCCAGTTCCTCAAGACCCAGGAACGGCCCGTCCTGTTGCACGCCATCACCCAGAAAGGCCGCGGCTTTCAGCCCGCCCTCGATAAGCAGAAGAAGTTCCACGGCCTCGGACCCTACGATCCGGACACCGGCGAGACCACGCCGGCCGGCCAGCATACGTATTCCGAGGTTTTTGCGGAAACCCTGGTGAAGCTGGCCGACGAAAACCCCAAAGTCGTGGCCATCACCGCGGCAATGCCCAACGGGACCGCGCTCGACCTCTTCAGGCCGCATCATCCCCGCCGCTATTTCGACGTCGGCATTGCCGAGGAGCATGCCGTTATTTTTGCCGCCGGAATGGCCACCATGGGCTTTCGTCCTTTCTGTGCCATCTACTCAACTTTCCTGCAACGAGCCTTCGACCCTATCGTGCATGATGTTTGCCTGCAGAATCTGCCCGTCGTCTTCTGCATGGACCGCGGTGGACTTTCCGGCGATGACGGCCCAACCCATCACGGTCTCTTTGACATCAGCTATTTGCGCGGCATCCCCAACATCATCCACATGGTTCCCAAAGATGAAGACGAGCTTGCCGACATGCTTTATACCGCCCTCCAGCAACCCGGTCCGACCGCGGTGCGCTACCCCCGCGGCACCGGACCCGGAGCCACCGTTAAGGCTCACCCCCTCGCGCTCCCTCTTGGCAAGGCGGAAATCATCAGCGATGGCGATGAGGTAGCCATCTTTGGTCTTGGAGCTTTGCTGCCCATGGCCAAACAGCTCGCTGCCGAGCTGCGCCAGCAGGGCGTTTCCGTCGCGGTCATCAATCCCCGCTTTGTCAAGCCGCTGGATCGTGACGTCATCGCTGAGTACGGACGTCGCGCGGGAGTGCTCGTGACTCTGGAAGATCATGTCCTGATGGGCGGCTTTGGCAGCGCCGTCCAGGAAGCACTCAGCGACATGCGGATCGAAGTACCCGTGGTGCGAATTGGCTGGCCCGATCGCTTTATCGAGCACGGCAAGATCGATCAGTTGCGTGCCAAGTACGGCATCAGTGTAGAAGCTGCCATGGAGAAGCTGGCGCCCTACTTGCGGCTCAAGAATCGCAAGAGTCTCGTCGCCCGTTAACTCAGTATATTTTGGCTATCCCTTCGCCCCCGAAGGACGGTCTCGCGCCGCTGGCACGGGTGTATCATCGGCTTAAATGGAAGCGCGGCCCTCTCCTTTGTCATCCCGAAGCAAAGCGAGGGACCTGCACCTTTCTTTCAAGAGCCAAACCGCCGTCGGGAGCTCGGCCGGCGTCGAGCGGCACCCTGCGGCAGATTCCCATCTCAGCCGCAATCGTTGGCTCATCGCGATTGGCGTCCTGAAGCTCCTCAAGGCAGTGCTGTTTGTCTCCATGGGCTTCGGCATCATCAGGTTGCTCCATAAAGACATCGCCGATGTCCTGTTGCGTGCGGCTTTGGCTCTCCGATTCGATCCTGAGAACCGAATTGTCAACATGCTCCTGGAGAAATCGGCTCTGCTCAACCCCCATCTGCTCAAAGAGATCAGCTTTGGCATTTTCGCCTACGCGGTCCTCGACACAATTGAAGGCGTTGGCCTGGTTCTGGAGAAAGCCTGGGCGGAGTATTTCACCCTGGTGTTGACAGGCTCATTCCTGCCTTGGGAAATCTACGAAATCGTCCGTCACGTGACCGTGCTCAAAATCGTAGTCGCCCTGCTGAACATGGCCGTTTTCGTCTACCTTGCCTGGGTGGTCTATCAAAAAGTCCGAAACCGGCAAAAAGCCCACACATAGTGACGTTGAAAAATAAGGACTTCTTGCCCGCTAACACTTAAGTGCTATCTTTCCTGCCTGAATTTCGGGCGCTTGACAAGTACATCTCGGGCAACCTGAATCAACTAAATAAACACTATAGGTAGTGTTTATTC
>JBARKD010000793.1:0-4988 GCA_049800615.1 Acidobacteriaceae bacterium
ATGGTCGGCAGCATCGCACTGCTGCTTTCTTTTCTGGCTATCTTTCTGGCCGGCGGCACCTTCGACTTCGTGGAGCTGACGCAGATGGCGCAAAACGGACAACTGGCCGCCGCGATTGCCCAGAACCTGCATTGGCATTCATGGGACGGTGGCCACATCGCGATGGTGTTGTTCTGCGCGGCATTTCTGGGATTTGCCATCAAGACACCGGTAGTTCCTTTCCACGGATGGCTCGGCTCCGCATACGCGGAAGCCGCTCCGGAGACCACCATGGTGCTGACCGGAGCGCTGTCGAAGATGGGTGTGTACGGTTTTCTGCGGATTCTTTTGCCCATTTTCCCGGAGCAGATGTGGCGCGCGCGAAACGTGCTCCTCTGGTTGGCTATCGCCAGCATCGTTCTGCCGGCCTTCGCCGCCTGGGCTCAGAAGGACCTGAAGAGGATGTTTGCCTTCGGATCCGTCAACCACCTTGGATATTGCATTCTCGCCATTGCTGCCGTGGCGGCTTCGAGCGGCGGGGATGCCCGCCAGTTGCATGAAAAGGCCGCCGCGCTGACCGGGGTAATGCTTCAGCTCTTCAGCCATGGCGTGACCGCGGCTGCGCTGTTCTGGTTTCTGGCGCTGCTTGCGCGGCGTAGCGGCGGGCTTACGGGCCTCGATGAATTCGGAGGAATTCGCCACCGGATGCCGATCTTCAGCGGGTTGATGGGTATCGCTATATTTGCGTCCCTGGGATTGCCCGGGCTAATCGGCTTCCCTGGCGAGTTTCTCATTTTCAAGGGAGTCTTTGCTCTCGATCGGGGAGCGGCGGCGCTCGCCGTGCCCGGGTTACTCATGACCGCTGTCTTCCTGTTGACCTGTGTGCAGCGGGTCTTCTCGGGCCCGCTGGGCGAACGCTGGACCGGCATCAAGGACCTTACTCTGGCCGAGCAATGGATGCTTGCTCCCGCGATCGCCGTCCTGTTCATCGTCGGCATCTACCCGCAAGCGATCAGCGGTATGGTGCATGGAACCGTCATGCAATTCGTCAGCCTGGTGAGGTATTGACGATGTTGGCGTGGACGATCTACCTCTCCTTTATTGGCGCAATTGCAGTGGCAATTATGCCCGGAAAAAGTCCTGGAACCACCCGGGTGACGGCATTGCTGACCACACTGCTCGGATTGGGGATTGCCATTGCGGCAGTGGCGCAGTACCGATCGGGGCAACTCCTCACCATAACGAAAAGGCCGTGGGTACCGGCCCTGGGCATTGAATATCACCTGGCCGCGGATGGCATCAGCCTGGTCATGGTCTTGCTGACCGGGATTGCAGCAGTCGCCGGTGTGCTCTTTTCCTGGAACATAGAAAAACGCGTCAAAGAGTTCTTTGCGCTTTACCTGGCGCTGATCGGCGCGGTCTATGGGGTCTTCCTGAGTTTCGATCTCTTCGATCTGTTCATTTTTTATGAGATCGCGATTATTCCCAAATATTTTCTAATCGCCATCTGGGGCTCCACGCGGCGCGAATATGCCGCCATGAAGCTTGTGCTGTATTCTTTCGCCGGCAGCGCCCTGGTGCTGACCGGCCTGATTGCGGCATATATCGTTTCCGGAGCCCGAACGCTGAACCTGGAAGCACTGGCGAAGTTTCCCTTCCCGGCCCATTTTCAGATGTGGGCTTTTCCCCTTGTGTTTGTTGGTTTCGCGGTCCTGGCCGGCATGTGGCCGTTTCACACCTGGGCGCCGACCGGGCACGCGGCCGCTCCCACCGCTGCTTCCATGCTCCTGGCCGGTGTGGTGATGAAGCTGGGAGCGTACGGCTGCCTGCGGGTCGCCATGATCCTGTTTCCCCGTGGACTCGACCCGTGGGGCTTCCATGTGCTTGGGTTTGGATCGTGGCAGCAGGTTTTCGCTGTGCTGGCGGTCGCCGGCATCGTGTATGGCGCGAGCATTGCGCTGGTACAGAAGGACCTGAAGTTCGTTGTCGGCTACTCCAGCGTGAGCCATATGGGATTTGTGCTGCTGGGGCTGATGACGCTGAACCAGATTGGTTTGTCGGGCAGCGTATATCAGATGTTCTCCCACGGAATCATCGCCGGCTTGCTGTTCGCAGTTGCGGGACGCATGGTTTACGACCGGACCCATACCCGCGACATGGCAGAGCTCTCACGTATTCCATTGGCCCGGATGATCCCCTTCGCCGCAGTGACCTTTGTGCTGGCCTTTATGGCTTCGGTTGGCATGCCGGGCTTTAGCGGATTTATCGCCGAGCTCGAAGTACTGATCGGCGGCTGGCACGCCTTTCCCTGGATGAGTTGGATTGCCGGCCTCGGCATCCTGATTGGCATTGCCTTCTCCTGGCGTGCTCTGCAGGCCACATTCTTTGGCGAGGCGGCAGGCCCGGCGGAGCAAGTGTCTGCCATCACTTTGCCGGAACGGCTCGGAGCTTGCCTGTTACTGGGCAGCACGATCGCTCTCGGGCTTTATCCCAGGCTCCTGATGGGGTTGATTCTGCCCGCCTTGCATGGACCCTTGTTCGAGCAGCTTCGCCGGGATGGATGGAGATGACCGGATCGAGCTATTTAGAGCTGTTGCAGCTAACCGCGCCCGAAATCGTGATGGCGCTGGCCGGCCTGCTGGTTCTGGTCGTGGACCTCAGTTTTCTGCGCCTTTCGGCTCTCAGCCTGCGCTTCCGGTGCGCGGCGTTCACGGGCTGCGGCGGATGCATTCTGGCTCTGGGCGTGCTTGCGATGATGCCGGCGCAAGGCGCCCTGCCGGCCGGTATGCTCACCGTCAATTCGCTGACGCAACTGTTACAAATAACATTGCTGGGCCTGGCCATCCTGGTTCTGCTCCTGGCGGCGTCGGCGCGCTTCACCCCTCATGCCGGAGAGTATTGCGCATTGATCCTGTTCGCGACCACGGCCATGATGCTGCTGGTCAGCACGCACAACCTGCTGGTCATTTTTATCTCCATCGAGTTCCTGAGCCTTACTCTTTATGTCCTCACGGCGTTTGACAAAGCGAGTCAGCAATCCGCGGAAGCCGGGCTCACCTACTTTCTGTATGGCGGCATGTCCGCGGGCATTCTTTTATTTGGCATCAGCCTGCTCTACGGCCTCAGCGGATCGTTGGCACTGGAACGCATTGCTCAAGTCGTCGCCGGCTCATCGTCCGATCCGCTAGTGACGCCGGCCATCGTCATGGTGCTTGCGGGCTTTGCCTTCAAGATCGCGGCCGCGCCCTTTCACATGTGGGCGCCCGAGGCCTACCAGGGTGCTCCCACGTCGAGCGCCACGCTGGTCGCCTCCAGTTCCAAAGTAGCCAGCATCTACGCTCTGTTTGTCGTCTTCTCTGTTGGACTGTCAGCAACGGCCGGGAGAGCGGACTGGGGGCATTATTCCCCGGGCTGGGCGGGCCTGGTCGCGCTGCTCGCGGCCGCCTCTATGCTGTGGGGTAATCTGGCGGCCATTGCGCAGACCAGCCTCCGGCGTCTGCTGGCCTTCTCCGCCGTCGGGCATGCGGGTTACATGTTGATCGCGCTGGTGGCTCACAGCCGGCAAAGTTTGGTAGCGCTGGTGTATTACGTCGTCACCTATGCGCTCGCGACAGCGGGCGTTTTCGCCGTGCTCGCTGCGCTCGAGGAGCAGAAAGCCGACAACCTGGCGGACCTTCGCGGACTGGCCAGGCGTGCTCCGGATTTGTCGCTTTGCCTGCTGATTTTTTTGCTCTCTCTGGCGGGGATTCCTCCCTTGGCAGGCTTCTTCGGTAAATTCTATGTGTTTGTGGCTGCGCTGAACCTGGGAAATCAGTTGGGCCTGCTTTGGCTGGTAGCGTTGGCGTTGGCGACCAGCGTGGTTTCGTTTTACTACTATCTGAAAGTTCTCAAGCAGGTCTACGTGGCAGAACCGCCGGCGGAAGCAAAGACCATCCAGGTGCCTGTACTGGTTAGATTTGTGTCATGGATCGCGGCTGCGTTGGTGCTGTTGCTGGGCGTCCTGCCGGATCTGCTGCTTCACAGGATTGCGGCCGCACTGCCGATGGCGTTTTGAAAATAGATTGACGATCGAACCACGTGTTTACCATTGCGGGGCGCTCCTCTATGCAGGGGTGAAGGATGCGCCTGATGGAGTATCTCCGATGACGCGTTCAGAACCAGAAGCCGAATCCTACCTGGCGCGCGGCTTCCGCGATGTAGATGCTGCCGCCGAGGGGAAAATGGAGCGTTGCCTCCAGCACCTCGATTCCCTTCCCGACTTCCAGCGGTACAAGGCGCTGATTTTGGAACTCATGAATACGTGGGCTGGTTCCGTTACCGCGGATCTTGGTTGCGGACTCGGCTTCGATGTGCGGCGCCTCGCTCAGCTTGTAGGAGCGAAAGGCAAAGCAATTGGGGTCGACAGCAGCAGCAAACTGCTTGCCTCCGCACGTTCGGCGAGTGAGGACTATCCCAACGCAGAATTCATCCAGGCCGACATCAGGGAACTGCCTTTTGCCGACGGGCTTCTCAATTCCTGCAAAGTCGATCGTGTACTGCAGCACGTGGAGCGGCCGGAGGCCGTCCTCACGGAAATCTTCCGGACATTAAGCGCGGGCGGCAGAGTGGTGTGTGCTGAGCCCGACTGGGGAACCTTTTCCATAGACGGTGGCGATTCAACGATTTCCGCCCAAATCGCCCGGAGCTGGATGGAAAGTTTCCAAAATCCACGAATCGGGCATGAGCTCAAGGGACTTCTCAAAAAGACCGGGTTCATTCGCGTAGAGGTGAAGGAGCGGATGTTGTCGACCGCCGGCTTTGAGAGCTCTGACGCGGTCTTCGACATTGCTCAAAGTGCTATCCGCCTGGCGGCAATCGCGCAAACAAAAGACCCGCGCGAATGGCTCATGAGGGCGATCGACGGCCGGGATTCCATTCACTGTTCTGTCACGCTGGTGATCAATTTTGCGCAAAAGCCAGGGATAGACTAGTGTCCTGAGTTAGAAGTTTGCAGCATGTACCACCTATGT
>JBARKD010000794.1:0-3813 GCA_049800615.1 Acidobacteriaceae bacterium
CTTCTTCGGCGGTCACTCGGGCGAAGCGCTGCTTGGTGAGCCCGACGATAACCTCATTGATCGCGCCCGGTTGCAATTGGGCCGCGTTCTGGGCCCATTGCCGCAAGCTGCGGAAACGGTAGTGCGCCGCTGGCCTCTGTCACTGCCACAGTACTCTGTTGGTCATCTCGACCGAATGGTGGAGCTGGAATCGGTGGTGAGCCGTATGCCCGGTCTGCACCTTGTGGGTAGCGCCTATCACGGAGTAGGCTTGCCCGATCTCATCCGTCAGGGTCGCGACCTGGCTCGATCGCTCGTCAGAACGCTGCATGATCCGAAAACCTTTGCATAGCGCTCTGTCTACAACTCTTGATTCCGGAACCCGCCTGCGGCCAGGGCATGCAGATAACCGCGTGGAACGCATTGAATCGTGCCTATTACGCTACGCCAGATGCCTACCTGGACGACGTTCTCAAGTCCCCGGTTTCGGGTTTTCTGAATCACTATTACAGCGGGGGAGCCACGGCCACTTATGCCGCGAACGGCGCCATTGTGCCCGCCCCGGGAAACAGGAACATACAACTCGGGGGCGAGATCCGCTTCTAAGTTCTGACAGCATTGGCACGACGTTGCTCATCCCTCAGCACTGTCGCTCCTGTTTTGGGAACAACTTTGGCGGGAGCAACAAGAACCACGCTCAATTCAAGACCCGGTGAAATCGAATGCCCTCAGCCGCGGCACGCTGGTGCCAGTTGTGAAAAATTAAGTTATTAGGGTTTAAAACTCGACGCGGATTTGCGGCCAGGAAACTCACTCAACGATTTTTGCTCTGCAACCAGCTTTCAAACTGCCCCGGTTACGTGGCAGTCACAGGAGGCACTCTAGTTTTGATCCAGCTGGCATCTCATCATCGAACGAATGATTAAGCCGAAACAAAAAGTCATCATTATCGGGGCCGGTCCGGGCGGGCTGGCGGCTGCTATTTTGCTGCAACGCTCGGGGGTCGATGTCACCGTCGTGGAGCGCCGGGATGTCGTCGGCGGCCGAACATCCACTATCGAACGGAACGGTTTCAAGTTCGATACCGGGCCGACATTCTTTCTCTACCCCAGGGTTCTGCGCGAGATATTAGCAGCCGCCGGCAGAAATCTCGACGAAGAGATCCCGATGTATCGGTTGGATCCGCAGTATCGACTAGTGTTCGGATCGGGGGGAGAACTGCTGGCCACCCCGGACCTGGAACGAATGGAGCGCGCCATTGCTCAGCTCAACCCGGACGATGCCCATGGCTTTCATCGCTTCTTTTGTGATAATCGCAACAAGCTGGAGAAGTTTTTGCCTTTTCTGGAATCGCCCTTCGAGAGCTGGCGAGACCTGGCCCGGCTTGACATGCTCAAGCTGCTACCACTGCTGCGTCCGTGGCGGTCGCTCGATTCTGATCTGCGCAGCTATTTCAAAGATGAACGGATACGCCTCGGCTTCAGCTTCCAGTCCAAGTATCTGGGCATGTCACCCTTCACCTGCCCCAGCTTGTTCAGCATCCTGTCTTTTCTGGAGTATGAGCACGGCGTATTTCACCCTGTAGGCGGTTGTGGCGCAGTGACCAAGGCTATGGCCCGCATCGCCGAGGACCTGGGCGCCAGAGTCCTGCTCAATGAACCGGTCGAAGAGATGATTTTCACCGGCCGCAAGTGTACCGCGGTGCGGACCGCTAACCGAACCCTCGCTGCTGATGCCGTGGTGGTCAATGCCGACTTCGCTCAAGCCATGCAGCGCATGGTACCGGACAACATTCGCCGCCGCTGGACTGACAGCAGGATTGAGAAGAAACGCTTCTCCTGCTCCACCTTCATGCTCTACCTGGGTATCGAAGGGCGGTATGACGAGGTCTCTCACCACACCATTTATCTGGCGAAGGATTACCAGCAGAACCTGCGCGATATTGAACAACTGCACCAGCTCTCGGAGGATCCGTCGTTTTACGTGCAGAATGCCTGTGTTACGGACCCGTCGCTCGCGCCAAAGAAGATGAGCACGCTTTACGTTCTGCTGCCAGTGACGCACGAGCATGAAAATATCGACTGGGCTGTTGAGCGGACGCGTTTTCGGTCCCTGGCTCTGCGCCAGTTGGAGAAGATCGGAATCAAGGACGTGGAGCACCGTATTCGTTTCGAGAAGGTCGTCACGCCTGCGGACTGGCGCACCGATTACGCGCTCCACAAAGGCTCCACCTTCAGCATGGCGCATAACTTGCGGCAGATGCTGCACCTCAGGCCGCACAACCGGTTTGAAGATCTTGACCGCGTCTATTTAGTCGGGGGCGGCACCCATCCCGGCAGCGGTTTGCCGGTGATCTTCGAATCCGCCCGCATTACCGCGCGCCTGCTGCTCGAAGACCTGAAGGTCGAGCCGCAGTGGGACGCTCCCCCGGTGCTGGCCCAAGCCGCCCTATACGAAGCTGCTTCGTAGAATGGCAGCAGGGTGCACAATCAACACTATGCCGCTGAATATGCAGCGTGAGTTCCGGGCCGGGCCCGCCGCCATGGGGCAGGCGCGGTCGGCGCAGCAGATCTGGGCTCGGACGGGAGTACGGGAGCGTCTAGCCATTCTCCGCCGTGCCCGGCATCGCATCGCCGCAACCGCAGAGAAGATAGCGCAATCCGTTCCCTGCCATCAGGCCGGGGCACTGCATCGCAGTGTGGCCGACACGCTGGTCTCTGAGGTCTTGCCGTTAGTTGAGGCGTGCCGATTTCTCGAGCGGGAGGCCGCCTGGATTCTTGCTCCCCAGCGGCTCAGTTCTTACCACCGCCCCTTTTGGCTTCGCCGCGTAACAGCCGAGACCAGGCGGGAACCGCTCGGTGTGGTGCTCATCATTGGCCCTGCGAACTATCCGCTGTTCCTGCCCGGTGTGCAGGTGCTGCAGGCGCTCACCGCCGGCAATGCCGTCTTGTGGAAGCCTGCGCCTGGCAGCATGGCCGCAGCTGAGGCTCTGCGCGATGCTTTGGTCGCTTGCGGCCTCGATCCGGCATTGCTGCAATTGTTGGACGAATCACCTCAGGCGGGCGGCGAAGCGATCTCTGCCGGAGTGGACAAAGTTTTTCTAACCGGCTCCGCCACCACTGGTACGGCGGTACTGCATCAACTGGCGGAGAGCTTGACGCCCGCTGTCCTGGAGCTCTCCGGCTGTGATGCTGTTTTTGTGCTCCCCGGTGCCGATCGGGATCGTACAGTCGCAGCGCTAACCTTCGGATTGCGCTTCAACGGTTCGGCTACCTGCATGGCGCCACGGCGAATCTTCCTGGTGGGCGAGCAGGCCGGCCTGGTGGAGGTGCTGCTCGCCCAACTCAAGAGCCTCGAACCCGTCATCCTGCCTGCCTGGACGCAAGCACAGCTTGCCGACCTGTTGCAAGACGCCAAGCGCCTGGGAGGCTCAGTTCTCGTAGATGAGTCTGCCGGAGGGCTGCGCTTCGCCGTGATCATCGGGTCCACTCCCGAAATGCGCATGGCACAGAGCGATATTTTTGCGCCTGTACTCAGCATTTTCCATGTGCCCGACACAGACGCCGCGATTGCCGCTCACGCGCCATGTCCTTATGCGCTCACCGCGGCGATCTTCGGACCCGAGCCCGAAGCGCGCATGCTAGCCTCGCGGCTCCCGGTCGGGACGGTACTGATCAATGACCTGATTGTGGGTACCGCCGATCCACGAGTCAGTTTTGGCGGCCGCAAGTCGAGCGGCTACGGCGTAACCCGCGGCCGTGAAGGACTGCTGGAAATGACTGCGCTTAAGACGATCGTCGCCCAGCGGAGCCGCGACCTGCGACCTTATCGCCC